>NZ_JBEUPA010000073.1:0-37873 GCF_040492065.1 Actinomadura sp. NPDC000929
CGGCCGGCAGAACATCGTCGTCTTCCACGGCTCCTTCCACGGCCGCACGATGGGCGCCGCCGCGCTCACCACGGCGGGCACGAAGTTCCGCGCCGTGGTCCGCGGCGCGCGGGCGGACGCCCGCGCGCCCCTCGACACCGACGTCCCGATCGCCGTCGCGGTCCCCGGCCGGCACGGCGGGGTCCTGGTCTCCCGGGGCCTGCTGCGCGACCTGACGTCTGAGGAGCTCCACGTCGTCTTCCAGCACGAGACGTCCCATCTCAGGCACGGGCACCACCGCTACCTCGCCGCCGGCGCGCTCGCCTCGGCCGTCCTGCCGCCGCTGCGGTCCCTGGCCGACCGGCTGCGGCTGGCGACCGAGCGCTGGGCGGACGAGGACGCCGCGGAGGCGACCGGCGACCGCGCCGCCGTCGCCCGGACGATCGCCAAGGTCGCCCTCGCGCAGCCGCGGGACCCGGGGCCGGTGAGCGCGTTCGCCGAGTCCGAGGTCGTCGAGCGCGTCGAGGCGCTGCTGGGCACGCCCCCGGCGAAGAACGCGGTCACCGGCCCGCTGCTGTTCATGGGCAACGGCGTCGTCACCGGATCGCTGACCGCCGCGACCCTCCAGCTCGACCAGATCCTCGGGACGGTCCTCGGGCCGGTGCTGGCGTTCCGGTGACGCGACGCGCCGCCGGTCAGAGCTCGAACTCGGCGGGGTCGAGGCCGACGGCGTAGCACGCCTCGCGGACGACGGCCTTCTCGGCGTCGTCGAAGTGCCCGTCCGCGCCGCCGATCACGATGCCGATCTGGATGACGGCGCGCGCCTCGGCGGGCTTCTTCTTCGTCTTGCCGATGTCCTGCAGGACCGAGACCTTCCCGAAGTCGAAGTCGGCGGTCAGCTTGGACACGTAGTCGTTGAACCGCCGCTGCAGATCGTCGGCGGGGAAGTTCTGCAGCACCTCGTTGGAGGCGATCAGGGACGCGGTCCGCTGCCGTTCGGACGGGTCCACGCTCCCGTCGGCCGCCGCGACCAGTGCGCACATCGCCATGCTCGCGTCACGGAACGCTCCGCTCTTCAGTTCGTTCTTCTTACTGAGCAGCTGCGTCTGCATGCTCTGTGTGGAGTCGCGCAGCTTGTCCCAGAAAGGCATTGTCATCCTCCGCTCGTCGGCCGTCTCTCCCGACCCTAGCCGTCCTGCTACAAATGTAGTAGCAAGGCCGCCCTACGCGCTCGCCGCGGTCACCGCCGCGGTGGCGGCGGCGGTGACCGCGGACGTCCTGCTCGGCGGGCCCCTGCGGCACCTCGACGGCCGGGTGTTCGCCGACGGCCTGCCGGCGCGCAGCGGCGCCTGGCACCTGGGGTGGCGGACGGTCGTGAACGGCGGCCAGTACTGGCTCGTCGGCTCGTTCGCCGCGCTCGCGTCCCTCCTGGCCGCCCGGCGGCGGCGCAGCAAGGCGCTCCTGGTCAAGGCCGGGGTCTGGCTGGTGGCCAGCGAACTCCTGGTGCGCGGGTCGCAGATCGCTCTGGCCCGCACGCCGCCGCGGACCGGGCGAGACGCCCTGTTCGCCGACGGCTTCCTGTCCTACCCGTCGGGGCACGCCGCCAACGCGGCCGCGTGCCTGCTGTTCGCGGCGGCGGTGACCGGCGCCTCCCGCGCCTGGACGGCCGCCGCCCACACCGTGGCGGCGGCCGTCGCGGTCGCCGTCGTCGCGCTCGGCTACCACTGGCCGACGGACGCCGTCGCGGGCTGGGCGCTCGGCGCGTTCCTGGCCTGCCTCGGCCGGATCTGGCTGGCCGCCCCCTACCCTTCGTCCTCGAAGGTCTCCATGGCGTCGTCGTAGGCGTCCTCGTACGCCTGCTCGTAGGCCGCGGCCTGGTAGGCGTCCTGAACGGCCTGTCCGCTCACGTCGGCGAAGGCGTCGCCCACCGACGGCTCGTCCTCCTTCTCCTCGTCGTCGTCCAGCATCTCGCCGACGACGGCGCCCGCCACGAACCCGGCGGCCAGGCCCCCGGCCGCTCCGGCCGCAACCCCGCCCCAGCCCGGCCCGCCGCGGCCTCCGGAATGGTGCCCGTGCGGTTCGTGGTGCCCGGCGACGGCCCGCAGCCAGCCCTCCACCTCGTGCTCCCACGCCATGTGGAGCGCCTGTTCGTGGGAGACGTGGAAGCGGCCGAAGACGTCGTCGCCCTCGGAGAAGACGTTCCCGCGCCGGTCGGCCTCCAGGACCACCACGAGCCCGTGCGGATCGGACACGAAGGTGAGCTCGACCTCGCTGATCCGGCCGTCGTACTGGGGCGGCGCGAAGAACTCGATCTCCTGGTAGAACGGCAGCTCCTGGTGGACGCCCGCGATGTACCCCTCTTCCACGTCGGCGCTCTTGAACATGAATCCCAGCGTCCCGAAGGCGTCCAGAACGCGCTGCTGGGACGGCAGCGGGCTCACCGAGACCGGGTCGAGGTCGCCGGCGTCCACGGCGCCGGCGACTTCGAGTTCGGTGCGGACGCCCATGGCCATGCCGTGCAGGTGCTGCCCGTAGACCTCGGTCAGCGGCAGTTCCCAGGGAAGCGGCATCTGGAAGGGGATCGTGTGGAACTGCCCGGCGCCCAGAGAGAAGCCGCCCGTGATCGCTCCCCGGTAGAACTCCCTGCTCCCGGCCCCCTCGTGGTCACCGTGCTCGTACTCGGCTCTGGTGACCAGGCTCAGCGCCACCTGGTGGACGTGCACGTCGCGGTCTCCGCCCCGCACCCGTACCTCGCCGGTCAGGTGGTCTCCCGGGCGGGCATGGGAGGCGGCGAGAACCGTCTCGACCGACGGTCCGCCCACACCGAAGGCGCCGAGCAGTTGCTTGAAGACCATGGGGCCCTCTCTCCTGTCGTCATCCAGGCGGCCGCACCGCCGGCCGCTTGCTACTACACTTGTAGCAGAAGACGGCGGGCCCCACCCGGCGTACCGCCCGACGCGGAAGCCGTCACCACCGCCGGTTCACGGCCGCCTTCCCGCCGGTCACCAGGGTCGCGGGCGGAACGTCGTCGGCCACGACCGCGCCGGCGGCGACCACGGAGTCGCGGCCGATGCTGACGCCCGGCAGGATCGTGGCGCCGGCGCCGATCCACACGTTCTCGGCCACGTCGATGGGCCCGCCGGTCAGCCACTCCCGCCGCTCCCCGGGGTCGACCGGGTGGCCGACGGTGATGAACGTGGCCTTCGGCCCGATCATCACGCGCTCGCCGAGCCGGATGCCGGCGTAGTCCAGGAACGTGCAGTTCTGGTTGATGAACACGCGCTCCGCGAGGTCCAGCCGGAGCCCGTGGTCGGTGTAGAAGGGCGGATAGATCGTCACCCTCGCCGGCAGCGGCCTGCCGAAGATCTGCTCGAACAGCTCGGCCTTGCCCGCCTCGTCCTCGAAGGGCAGGACGTTCAGGCGCGAGGTGAGCTCGGTGGTCCGCAGGACCCTCTCGGCCATGGACTGGAACTCGGCGCTGTGGATGCGCATGAGACGGTCGCCGGGCATGCCTCGATCCTTTCTGGTGGAACGGTGGACGGGTCGATCCGGTCGGGCGGCCTTCGTCAGGCGCGCGTGCGCGCCCAGGACGGGAGCCAGGCCGTCTCAGGAAGCCTCGGCAGGCTTGCGAGGTAAGCAGTGATCGCGCGGAGTCCCGGATGGGGACTGCTGCTCGGCAGCATCAGCGAGAGCGGGTACGCGAGGACCGGATCCACGATGGGGACGCGGCGCAGGTCGTGGGTCGCGGGCCAGACGTACCGGTCGCGTGCCCCGACGAGGGTGGCCACCTCCGCGGAGTCGGCGAGGACGTCGAGGAGCACGTCGTCTCCGAAATGCGGGCCCGCCGCGTCGATGCGCAGGTCGAACTCGGTGGCGAGCTGATCGTAGAACTCTCCCCACTCGCTCCGCGGCGTGATGCCCGGCACCCAGATCCGGTGCCCGCGCAACCCCGGCGGCGTCAGCTTTCGCGCGGAGGCGAGCGGATGCCTCGGGCCGACGAGGAGTTCCAGCGGGGAGTCGAACGCGCGCACCATCCGCACGCCGGAAGGCAGGACGGCCGGGTCGGTGACGGTACGGAACGAGGCGTCGACGTCGCCCGCCTCGACGGCGGCGACCGCCGCGCGCGGGTCGTCGACCCTGAGGGTCACCAGGTCGAGGTCGGTCCCGGGGCGCGACCGCCAGTACTCGTGGAGGACGACGGCCTGGGCGCTGCGGAAGCCGAGGACGTCGATCCGCAGGGCCCGGGAACCCGGCCTGACCGCGGTGACGGCGCGGTCGACGCCCGCGACGACGCTCCGCGCGTGGGGGAGGAACGCCTGGCCGTCGAGCGTCAGCTCGACTCCCCGGGCGGTCCGCGTGAACAGCCTGACCTCCAGCTCGCGTTCCAGGGCGGCGATCCGCTTGGAGACGCCCTGCTGCGTCACGCCCAGCTCGTCGGCCGCATGCCCCAGCTGCCCGAGCTCGGCCGCCCGGACGAACGATCGCAGCGCCTCGGTGTCCACGAGATCACCCTAGGGCCGCACAACCGACGGTTGTGGCGCGCCGCCGACCGGTTGTCCGGTCGCCCTCCGGCGAGCCGGAGGGCGGGTTCAGCTGTTCAGCACCTGGGCGCTGAGCTGCTTGAGGTGGGCGTTGGCCCAGCGCATCTGCCGGAGGGTGTCGGGGTGGCAGCGCCGGGCCAGCCGCAGGAGCGCGGTGTCGCGGCTGCCCCGGGCGGCCTGCGCGATCATCTCCCAGTCGAGGGAGACTCCGGCGGCCTGGACGTGGATGTGCCGCAGGTCGTGCAGGAGCAGCATGCCGGGCGGGCCGCGGTGCTTGACCAGTTCGCTTCCCTTCCCCCGGAATTTCGCGGCCAGCCCGGTCTCCAGGGCGTGCGCGGCGCCCAGGCGGGCGCCGTACCGGCCGCCGATCTCGGCGAGTTCGCGCAGGTGCCGCTGGGACCAGGCGGACAGGTCCCGGGCCACGTGGTGGATCTCGTGCTCGCCGGCGTGGCGTTCGGAGACGCGCAGCAGATCCTGGGCGAGGCCGCGTTCGCCGTGGTGCAGCCCCCGCAGGGCGAGGCCGATCCCGTTCATCGCGTTTCCTCGTCGGTCATCGCGGTCCGGCTCCGGGCCGGTCCGGCCCCGGAGGCCCGATCGGCGGAGGCGGGGCCACCGCCGCGCTCCAGCAGCCGGAGGGTGGCCACGCCGGACTTGAACAGCGGCTGCTTGGAGGCGGGGTCCCAGTCGGTGATCGTCAGTTCGTTGGCCGCGCGCGTCCTGCCGGCGCCGTCCGGCAGGTCCCAGTAGCCGTAGTGGAACGGCAGGAACAGGACGCCGGAGCGTATGCCGGTGACGCGCACCTTGGCGTGCACGACGCCGCGCGGGCTGGAGATCTCGGCGAGGTCGCCCTCCCGCATGTCGTGGGCCTCGGCGTCGGCGGCGCTCATCTCCACCCACACGTCCGGGGCGGCGTCCCGCAGCTGCGGTGCGCGGGCGGTCTTGGTCCGGGTGTGGAAGTGGTGGACGGTGCGGCCGTTGATCAGGTGGAAGGGGCGGAGCTCGTCCGGCGCCTCGTGCGGCGGCAGGTAGCCGGCCGACTTGATGAGGGCCTTGCCGGACGGGTCGAGGGACCGGTACTCCGCCTCCTCGACGGGGGTGCCGGTGACCAGGTCGTGGCCGAAGCTCTCGCAGTACTCGGGCGCGGACCAGAAACGGCCGTCGGAGTACAGGCGTTCGGTGCCGTCGGGATGCTCCCGGTCGCAGGGCCATTGGACGCCGCCCGCGGCGCGGAGCCTCTCGTAGCTGAGGCCGGTGTAGTCGCAGGGGCGTCCGCGGCTGCACTCCTGCCAGGCGCGGAACGCCGACTCCGGGCCGGTCCATCCGACGAGGGGAGTGCCGTCCCTGCCGGTGAAGCCCATCCGTGCGGCGTAGTCCAGGAAGATCTCCAGGTCCGGGCGCGCCTCGCCGGGCGGCTCGACGGCCTTCTCCGAGAGGTGGACGGTCCGGTCGGCGTTGGTGAAGGTGCCGGTCTTCTCGCCCCAGGTCGCCGCCGGCAGGACCACGTCGGCCAGCTCGGTGGTCTCGGTCGGGAAGATGTCCTGCACCACCAGGAACAGCCGCTCCTGCGCCAGGATGGTCCGGATCCTCGCCAGGTCCGGCATCGACACGGCGGGGTTCGTCCCGCTGACCCACAGGAAGCGGATCGATCCCTGCTCGGCGAACCGGAAGATCTGCATGGCGTGGGTCGGGGGCGCGTAGTGCGGGATGCGCTCGGGCTCGACGTTCCAGATCCGGGCCAGGTCGGCGACGTGGTCGTCGTTGGCCCAGTTCCGGAAGCCCGGGAGGTCTCCGTCGGCGCCGCATTCGCGGGTGTTCTGGGCGGTGGGCTGCCCGTTCATCTGCAGGACCCCGCAGCCGGGGCGGCCGAGCATCCCCCGGATCAGGTGCAGGTTGTTGACCTGCACGGCGGCGGCGGTGGCCTGGTGCGACTGGTAGAACCCCTGCAGGACGGTCGACACCAGCCGTCCGGCGTCGCCGAGCAGCCCCGCGGCCCGGCGGATCCGCTCCTCGGGCACGTCGCAGACCTCCGCGACACGGGCGGGCGGATACTCCTTGACGCGCTGCTCCAGTTCCTCGTACCCGACCGTGTGGGCGTCGACGTAGTCGCGATCGACCTTGCCCGCCGCGATGATCTCGTGCAGCAGGCCGTTCATCAGCGCCACGTTCGTGCCCGGACGCGGCGCCAGGTGCACGGCCGCCGCGCGCGCCACCGGCGTCGTCCGGGGATCCACGCAGATCACCTGCGGCGGGTTCGGACCGGCCAGCCGGTCGAGCATCCGCATCCACAGCACGGTCTGCGTCTCGGCCACGTTGTGCCCGAACAGCGCGATGACGTCGGCGTGGTCGATGTCGGCGTACGTCCCGGGCTGCCCGTCGCACCCGAACGACTCCTTCAGGGCCGCGGCCGCCGTCGCGGTGCACAGGCGGGTGTTGCCGTCCAGGTGGTTGGTGCCGATCCCGGCGCGGGCGAGGGTCGCCAGTGTGTAGTACTCCTCCAGGAAGAGCTGCCCGCTGGTGTAGAAGCCGAACGCGCTGCCGCCCTGCTCGTCCAGCAGTTCCCGGCTCCGGCGGACGATCGCGTCCATCGCGGTGTCCCAGTCGGTCTCCACGAGCCCGCCGTCCCGGCGGACCAGCGGACGGGTCAACCGGTCCGGCGAGGAACCCGACTGCCAGCCGTACAGATCCTTGGGGTCGAGGCGTCCCCGGTTGATCCTGTCTCGGGCCGCGCCGCGGACACCGACCATCCGGCCGTCCCTGACCGCGATGTCCATCCCGTCGCCGTTGGAATGCAGGATCGACGCGGTCGGCACCCACCGGTCCACGTCCTGGGCCGAGACGCCCTCCTCCAGGAAGGAGTCCACCCTGACGGGCCAGTCCTCGCCGGGGCCGTAGGGCGTCCTCGTCCCCCATGGCTCGGCGATCCGATCGATCCGCGCCATCCAAGCCTCCCCACCTCTGGAGAAAGGACTCATCCCTCTGCCCGCCGACGCGAAACATCGGCCCCTGCCGGCTCAGGGCGCAGCGCCGGGTCAGGGCTCGCGGCGCCAGGAACCGCCCGTCGCGCGTTCGAACGCGGCGCGGGTGGGCGCGGTGTCGTAGAAGATGCGCAGCGCCGTGATCAGGCCGTCGCCGTCGAGCTCCAGCATGTCCACGCACTCGAAGCCGGCCTCGGCGCCCGAGGACAGCGTCCAGTCGAAGCGGAACCAGACGCCGACGAGACGCTCGCCCCGGGTGACGCCGCGGAGGCGGAGTTCGGAGCGGCCGGTGTCGGCCAGCAGCCTCGGGTAGAACTCCGCGGCGGGCAGCGGCCCGTACAGCGGGGAGTGGACGACCGCCTCGGGGTGGAAGAGCGCGAGGACGCCCTCCAAGTCGCCGCGCTCCAGGGCGGCGAGGTAGTCCGCGGCCAGCCTTTCCGCGGTCATGACCGCTCCTCGATGAGGGCGGCCAGGCCGTCGAGGAGGCGGGCCAGGCCGAAGGCGCGGGCGTTGTCGTCCAGGACCGGAGTGGGGCCGCTCAACGCCTTGCTGAGCTCGGGGAACAGGTCCGCCCGCCCGCGGATCAGCTCGGCCGTCTCGCTGCCGCCCGACCAGGCCTGGGTGCCGGCCGTGGCCATCGAGTGGGTGGTGCGGATGTGCCCGAAGAGCAGGAACGCGGCCGCCATGCGCTCGTCGCCGGTGAGGCCCGTTCCGGCGAGCGCGGCCATCGCGCTCTCGGTCCACCCGGCCTCGCGGGGGCCCATGACGCGGGTGCCCACGGTGACGGCGGGCAGCCAGGGGTGCCGCCGCCAGACCTCCGCGAGCCGCCGGACGAACTCCTCCAGCCTGGCCCGCCAGTCGCCGGGCACCTCGCTCAGGTCGGGCGGCTCTCCCGCCGCCGTCAGGCCCGACCATGACGAGCAACGTCACCACCAGCGGCCCCGGCACCGTCCCGGCCCCGGCGACCGCCGCCACGACCGCTCCCCGCGCCGTCCCGATGTGGCGCACCGCCCTGATCGCCTGCGTCGCCGCCGCCGCGGCCACCACCGCCGTCGCCGCCGTCGCCCGGAGCGCGGGAGTGTCCCTGGAGATCGCCGGAGAGCCGATCCCGCTGCTCGGCTTCACCCAGCTCACGCTGCTGTTCAGTGCGATCGGCGTGCTGCTGGCCGTGGCGCTGCGCCGGTGGGCGGCCGCTCCCAGGCGCGCGTTCCTCGCGACCACCGCCGTCCTCACCGCGCTGTCGGTCGTGCCCGACCTGCTCGTCTCGGCGACGGTCGCGACGAGGCTCGCCCTGATCGCCGCGCACCTCGTGGCCGCGGCGATCGTCGTCCCGCTCGTCGCGGGCCGCCTGCCCGTCCGCACCCGGTAGCGCCGCGACCAGAACCGCGATGTCCGGGCGGTCCTCATCGGCGTGCACAAGGCGATCGGCCGAGTGCACGCCGATTGGGCGTTTTTGTCCGTATAGTCCTGGAACGGATTATGGTCGGACCGATTAATGGCTGTAGTTAACCCTTTTCCGGAAAGACCTTGACGGAAGGTGTGGTGCCTCCCATTCTGGAATGTTTCGCTCTCCGGACACCAGAAGGAACCGCCATGCCCGACCCCCTCATGGCCCGGCCGTCCGCGCCCCCGCCCCGTCCCCTGCCCGTGCTCGTCCTCGCCGACGTCAGCGGGAGCATGGCGGAGGCGGGGAAGATCGACGTGCTCAACCGCAGCATCGCCACGATGATCAGGTCGTTCGCCGACGAGGACACCGTCCGCGGTGAGATCACGGTGGGCGTGGTGACCTTCGGAGGCGGGGGCGCGGCGCTGCACCAGCCCCCGGCCCCGGCCGCCGAGGTCGTCTGGGAGGACATGCTGCCCCGCGGGCGCACACCGCTGGGCGAGGCCCTCGACCTGGTGAACGGGCTCCTGGCGGACGAGAACGTCATCTCCCGGCGAGCCTTCACGCCGACCCTGGTCCTGGTGTCCGACGGACTGCCGAACGACGACTGGCGGGACGCGCTGGAGCGTCTGCTGGCCTCGCCGCGCGGGGGCAAGGCCGTGCGGCTGGCCGTCGGCGTCGGCCAGGACATGGACGAGGAGGCCTTCGACGTCCTGCGGGCCTTCATCGACGATCCCGTCATCCAGCCCGTCCGCGCCGACGAGGCGCACCTGCTGTCCCGGTACTTCTCCTGGGTGACCATGAGCGTCACCGCGAGAGCGCGCAGCGACCGCCCGAACGACACGTCGCATATGTCCTTCGACGAGCTTGAGGACCTGCTGGGCTGAGACGGACGGAGACGTCGGCGAAATGCGCGTGGTGAAGGACGAGCACGGACGTCCGCTCCAGCTGACCCGCCTACTGGGAACCGGTGGGCAGGGCGAGGTCTGGGCGGCCGGCGACCGTGTCGCCGTCAAGGTGCTCCGCGTCCGGACGCGGCGGGCCGCGGAGCGGCTGCGGCAGCGGCTCCGGACCGTGAAACGGCTCGACCTCGACGGGCTCGCCATATCCCGTCCGCTGGCCATGCTCGCGGAGCCGGACGTGGGCTACACGATGGAACTGCTCGGCGACATGACCGCTCTGCGCGTCCTCGCCCATCCGCCGCCGCGCACGGACCTCGTGGACTGGTACGGGGAGACGGGCGGGCTGCGGCGCCGGCTCCGGCTGCTGGCGAGGGCCGCGGACGTCCTGGCGGCGCTGCACGCCCGGGGCATCGTCTACGGCGACCCCTCTCCCGGGAACATGATGGCCTCGGCGTCCGCCGAGCACTCCCAGGTCTGGCTGGTGGACGCCGACAACCTGGAGGTCGAGTCGGTCGTCCCCGACGAGTCGTTCACGACGCCCGGGTACGGCGCGCCCGAGGTGGTCGCGGGCCGCATGGGCATCTCCAGCCTCAGCGACGCCCACGCGTTCGCGGTCATCGCCTTCGAGCTGCTCGCGCTCGTGCACCCGTTCCTCGGCGACGACGTCCAGGACGGCGCGCCCGAGGACGAGGAGCGGGCGTTCGCGGGCGAGCTGCCCTGGATCGACGATCCGGGCGACGACCGCAACCGGTCGAGCTACGGGCTGCCGAGGCGGGCCGTCCTCACCCCCGGCCTCCTGGCGCTGGCGGAGCGGACCTTCGGCGCCGGGCGGTCGCGTCCGGCCGAGCGCGCGACGGTCGCCGAATGGCGCACGAAGCTCCAGACCGCCGCGGACCTCACGCTCACGTGCGCGCACTGCCCGCAGACGTTCATCGTCGGAGCCGCCGCCTGCCCGTGGTGCGGAGCCGGAACGCCCCGCCAGCTGATGGGCCTGATGCACCTCGCCGTCCCCGGCGAGGAGACGTACACCGCGCCCCGCGACGGCCTCGCGGTTCCGCCGCGCGAATGGCTGTGCGTGACCGCGCGCACCGCGCAGCTGGCGCTCGACGCCGACCAGGACCGTCCCGTCGCCTGGCTGTGGTGGGAGCCGGGCAGCAGGCTGGCCGTGCGGAACAGGGGCCGCGAACCGCTGTGGCTCAGCCGCCGCACCGGCGGTTCGCCGCGCGTCGTGGAGCCGGGCGGCGAGCTGACGGTTCCGGTGTACGAGGAGGTTCCCGAGTGGAGCGTCCACTTCGGGCACCGGTCGCAGCTCCACCGGGTGCTGCGGTTCCGCCTGCTCGGAACGGGCCGGGCATGAGCGCGCCGGGCCGCGGCGGCCGTGCGCCCGCGCCCAGGGGAGCGGCCGGCGCCGTCAACGACCCCCTGCCCGGACGTTCGGACTTCGTCTGGCTGCTCTGGGACGGAGCCCCCGACGCTCTCCGGAATCTCGGCGACGGCTGGCACGAGGTGACCCTGGCCAAGCTGCCGAGCGGCCAGGTGGTCGCCGGCGTCGACGGGACCGTCCGAGGCGGGGTCAGACCCGCGGGGGAGCAGGACCGCGAACGCCTGGCGCGGGCCATCTCGAACCGGGCCCGGATCGCGGTCCTGTCGACGCGCAAGGTGGAGGACGAGGGGCAGCGGCGCCGCCTCCGGATCGGCCTGGACCTCTACACCTACGAGCAGGCGAATCCGCTGGAACCGCAGTCCGTCGGTGTGGGCGACCGCGTCATGGACACGGTCGGCAAGTGGGACAGGAAGCTCAGGGACAGGCCGGACGAGATCATCCGGTGGCTCGCCGAGCGCCTGCTGATCCCCTCGAGGGCGGGCGCGGGGCCGGAGGCGCCCCATCGCCTGGTCGTGTCCATCGGCCTGAGCGACCCGAGCGCGCCGGCCGGCTATCGGATCCACGGGCGGGGCGTGACCGGGGACGTCCGGACGGAGGGCGACCGGCTGGTGCTGCATCGCCTGCGGCGCACCGGCGGCGAGGACGGGCAGGGGCGGTTGCGGCTGACCGAGTGCCGCCTGGCGTTCACCGACGTCTCGCGGGCGAGCGAGCTGCGCGCCGAGATGAAGCACCAGCTCAACCGGCTGGCCACCGGTCAGGGCTTCCTCGCCATGTGGCACGAGTACAACCGGCTCGAAACCCGCTTCGTCCGCCGGCAGGTGCGCGACATCGGGTTCGGGCGCTACACCGGGCGCGAACCGCTCGGCGACGGCGTGTACCGGTTCCGGCTCGACGGGTCGTCCCACGTCGACGACCAGGAGCTGACGCTGGCGGAACGCGCCCGGCGCGCCCTCGACGCGCGCGAGACCCTGGAGCTGGAGGCCGCGCAGACCCTCCCCGCCGCCCTGGCGGCGGCGGACGAGGAGGACGACTCGGCATGGGCGCTGATCGGCGACCGGCTCGGCAGGGACGTGGTCAGCGGAACCGTCGTCGCGGCCGACGTCGCGGCGGGCACGATCGACCTGAGGCTCGTGGACCTCGGACGGCGGCGCGTCTCCGGAGTGGGACGGGACCGGACGGTCGCCCCTCCGCCCCAGGGGTTCCTCTACCGCTCGTTCCGCGGCGACCGGCGCCAGATGCAGAGGCGCAAGGACGCCTTCGACCGGATCCTCGCGGACGGGACGAGGATCCCGAACCTGCTGGCGCTGTTCGAGGGCAAGACGGTCAGCGCGGATCCCCCCGGGAGGAGGACCAGGCCGATCTCCGACGCGGTCCGCGACTGCTTCCGGGGCGGCGAGCCCACCCCGATGCAGGAGCGGGCGCTGGAGGTGGCGCTGAACACGCCCGACATCGCGGTGATCCAGGGCCCGCCGGGCACGGGCAAGACCCAGGTGATCACCGCCCTGCAGACGCGCCTCGCCGAGGAGGGGCGCGGCTACGCGCGGCTGCGCGGCAGCATCCTGCTCACCAGCTTCCAGCACGCCGCGGTGGACGAACTGGTGGAGCGCTCGCGGGTGTTCGGCCTCCCGGCCAACAAGGTGGACCGCGCCGGCCGCGGCACGACCGTCCAGACGGACCGGTGGCTCCAGGAGACGGTCGACTGGCTCACCGAGGAGATCAACGCCGACTCCTTCGGGCGGGCGCTCGGCCTGCTGCGGACGGTGACCGCCCGCGCGGCCGCCTACCTGCTCACGCCGACCCCGCCGGAGGAGACCGCGCGCCTGCTCGAAGAGATCGAGGAGCTCGCGGGCGACCTCCTCCCGGCCGACCTCGCCGACCGGTTGCACCGCACGCGGCTGCGGGCGCGGACCGCGTCCCGGCCCGTCCCGTTCGACCTCGACGACGACCGCGAGCTGACGATCCGGGCGCTGCGCGGCGTGCGGACGCTCGCCGAGTCGTTCGCCGACGACGGACCCGCGGCGGCGGCGAAGGCGCTGCGTCGGGTCCGCGCGCTGGACGGGCGGGACGCCGAGCGCGCGGCCGACCTGGACCTGCTGGCCAGGGCGGCCTCCTGGGACGTCGACGAGCCCGTCCCGTTCCTGGCCGAGCTCGCGGAGGCGCGGGACCGGCTGCTGGAGGCGCTCCGGCCGGCGAGCGGGCCCCTGGCCCCCGCCGCCGCCGACCCCGAGGTGGAGGACCTGCTCGCCGAGATCGCCGAAGACCTCGAAGAGCGGGTGCGCGACTCCGGCGAGAGCGGTCCCCAGCTCGCCATGCTGGACTATCTCGAAGGGCTGCGGGGCGACCCGGCCGCCGTCGAGTGGACGCTGCGCGCCTACACCGCCTCCTACGCGGCCACCTGCCAGCAGGCCGCGTCCCCGACGGTCGCGGGGGCCAAGCAGGAGGCGCGGATCGAGGACGTCGTCTTCGACACCGTGATCATCGACGAGGCGGCCCGCGCCAACCCGCTCGACCTCATGATCCCGCTGATCCACGCGGGGCGGCGCATCGTCCTCGTCGGCGACCACAACCAGCTCCCGCACATGCTGGAGCCGGAGGTCGAGCGGCAGGTGGAGCGGCTCGACGCGGGCGCGCGGGGAAGGCTGCGCGAGAGCCTGTTCCAGCGCCTGTTCGAGAACCTGGGGGCTCCCGGCGCCCCGGTGGACCGGGTCGTCACCCTCAACGCCCAGTTCCGGATGCACCGGACGCTCGGGGAGTTCGTCAGCCGCTGCTTCTACGGCGGCATCCTCGAATCTCCGCGTCCGGACGCGGAGTTCGCGCATGCCCTGCCCGGCTACGAGGGCGTGCACGCGGCGTGGATCGACGTCCCGAACTCCCGGGGCGCCGAATCCGGCAAGCGCAGCAAGCGGCGGCGGGCGGAGGCGCGCGCCGTCGCCGACCAGCTGGAGAGGCTGCTGCCCGCGGCTCCGGACCTCACCTTCGGCGTCATCTCGTTCTACTCCGACCAGGTGGACGAGATCTGGCGGGAGCTGGCGGCGCGCGAACTCGCCCGCCGCACCGACCAGGGCTACGAGCCGACCAAGGGCCTCCAGTACGACGCGGGCGGCCGCCGCCTGGACCGCCTGCACGTCGGGAGCGTCGACGCCTTCCAGGGCAAGGAGTTCGATGTGGTGTTCCTGTCCACGACGAGGTCGTCGCCTCCGGCCGACCCGCCGGACGCGGGCACGGCGGCCCACGACCGCTGGGTGCGGCGCCGCTACGGCCACCTCACCCTGCGCAACCGGCTGTGCGTGGCCATGAGCCGGCAGAAGCGCCTGCTCGTGACCGTGGGCGACTCGGCGATGTTCGAAGGGGCCGCGGCTCCCGCGCAGGTGGAGCCGCTGACCGAGTTCCTCCGGCTGTGCCGGTCGGGAGGTGGCCATGGCGCCGTCCTTTCCCCGTAGCGCGAGGATCGTCCAGCTGTGCCCGGCGCCGCCGAGGCGCGACGAGCGGATCTGCGTCGCCTTCCCGGCGTGGGCGCACCGCGTGACCGCCCCGATCCTGCCCCGCAGGGGGCTCGACCTGTTCGAACGCGTCGTGCTGGGGCTCTGCCACGCCGGCGTCCGCGAACCCGACCTGATCGCCGCCCGGATCAACCTGCATGTGCGGCTGTGCGCGCACATCATCGACCAGGCCGTCCGCCAGGGGCTGCTCGACCGGCAGGGGGAGCTGACCGAGGAGGGGAGGCGGGCGCTCCGCACGGGCAGCGTCGCCGAGGAGACGTCCTGGTCGGTGCGCTACGTCTTCCAGTCGCCCGAGGCCGGCGGGGACCTGTGGCCCCGCACCGCCGAGCGGCTCGTCGACGCGCACGTCACCTGGCGGGCGCCGGGCAGGGCCGGGCTCCAGCTCGGCACCACGGGACACCCGGACCCGATCGAGGCCGCGATCGTCGACGTCGCCGACGCGGCGCCGGGGGCCGCCGTCCCCGGCCGGCCCGGCCCCGAACAGGTCGTCGAGGTCGCCCGGCTGGACCGGGACGCGCGGGAGGCCCAGCGGGTGCGCGAGTTCGAACGCGTCCAGGGCCTGGCGCCCGCGGCGCAGCCGGGCGCCCGCCCGGGGCCGGACGAGGGCCGGCCCCCGGACCTGAGCCGGATCGCCTTCATCGACGCCCCCGAGCCCGTCCTGGTCGTCGGCTTCGCCGTGGTCGGCGGAGGCGGGGAGCTGGTCGCGCACGACCCCTTCGGCGTCGGGACCAGCGCCATGTTCGGCGAACTGCTGGAGCGGCGCCTGCATGACGGCGGCGCGCTCGCGGAGCGGATCCGCGGCGTGGCCCGGACCAGGGCGGAGAACGCCGAGCGCACCTACCGCCGGGCGGAGGCGACCGCGCGCGCCCACGTCGAATCCGTGCTCGTCGCCGAGTTCGGCGCGGACGTCCGCGGCGACGAGGACGCGCTGGACCTCATGACCGACGTGGACCTCGCCGTCATGCTGGGCGACCAGGCCGGAGCGCTGGAGCGCGTCGTGCACGCGACGCACCGCCTGTACGAGGAACTCTTCCGCCGCCTGGCGCGCGGCTATCCCGTGCCGGCCGGCTCCGTCCGGGCCGTCTCGTCGACCCAGGCGCTCAGACGGGCCGCCGTCGAGGAGGCCGCACACGGCGTCGGGTTCCAGGCCGTTCCCCAGCTCTTCGTCCAGGATCTCTGCAAGGCCGCCAGGGACGTGGAGGCCGGCAAGAACGTGACCTTGAAGGAGGTCGGCGCCCTGGCCCTCGTGGCGGCGCACAGGAACGCCGAGCATCCCCTGCACCGGCTGGCGGCGCGGCGCCCCGACCTGCTCAGTGCCCTCGCCGCGCTCGGCGCCATGCGCAACCGCGTCTCGCACGGAGGACGCGACCCCTCCGCCGTGCAGGACGCGAAGTGGTGCCGCGAACTCGCCGCCCTCGCCGTCCCAGAACTCATCGCCCTGCAGTAACGACGCATCCGTTCCGCCCCCAGGAAGGACGAGTAGTCCACGATGGCCAAGAAGCGCCCCGCCCAGGCGCGTCGGCAGACGCCCCAGCGCCGGACCAGGCCCTCCGCCGCCGCCAGGCCGGTGAACCAGAAGGCGATCGAGGAGGAGGTCGAAGCGCGCCGCACCGAAGCGGTGGCCGCCGCCGGAGGTGAGGAGTCCCTGCCCGCGCCCGCCGAACCTCCGGCCGGCGGGGTGGACGACAAGGCCGTCGCCGCCCGATGGCAGGAAGCGGCCGAGGCCGTGGCCCTGTTCACGCAGGCCGCCGAGCGCGTGACCGAAACGCGGCAGGCCCTTGATCGCCAGACCGAGGAGGTGGCCGAGCGGCTCGCGGCCCTCGACGAGGACGCCCGGGATCTGAAGGCGCGACGTGACCTCGTCCAGAAACGGAGCGGCGAACTCGACGAGCGGGAGGAACGGCTGATCGACGAGGAGCGGAAGCTCGTCGCCGCCCGGGAACGCGCGAAGGAGACCGCGCTCGCCGAAGCCAGGAAGGCGCTGGAGGGCACCCGGCGGGAGGTCGAGGCCCGGCAGCGGGAGCTGGCGGAGGAACACGCCCGCACCCGGGCCGCGCTCGGCGCCGAACTGGAGGCGCAACGCCGGGAACTGGCCGAGCGGACGGAGAGGCTCACCGAGGAACGGGCGCGCCTCCGGGCGTTCGAGGTCGAGCTCAACGCCCGCGACGAGGACCTGACCGATGCGCGTGCGCTGCTGAGCGAACGCGTGGAGCACGCCGTCGCCGCGGCCGTGGAACGGGCCGAGCTGCGCTCCAGGGAACTGGAGCAGCGCTGCAGGGCGCTCCAGGACCACGCCGCCGACATGGAGAAGGAGCGCGACGAGCGGAACCGCGTCGACCGGGCCTTCGGCCACCGGTCGCCCGACGAGGTGCTGAAGGAGCTTCAGGAGCTACGCGCCCAGAACGCCGAGCTCCGCCTCCAGCGCCAGGTGCCCGAGGACGTGATGGAACGGCTCGCCAGGCTCCAGGAGGCCGAGCGCGGCTGGCGCGAGGAGCGCGCGGTCCTCATCGCCGACAACGAGCGGTTGCAGCGGCAGCTCACCGGCCATCAGATCACCGCTCTGGAACTCGAACGGCTCAAGGTCACCAAGGAGGCCATGGAGGCGTCGGTCGACGCCTACCGCGTCCGCGTCCAGGAACTGCACCAGGACATCCAGAGCCTGACGGCCCGGAAGGAGGGCGAGTCGCCCTTCCCCGAATGCCACGCGATGGACACGCGGTACAACGAGAAGCGCGACGACCTTCTGGGCCGCGTCCCGCCCTTGGACAACTTCGTCTACTGGCTCCGGAACTTCGTCGCCCAGCAATACCGCATGTTCTACGCCGAGGAGGACCTGGTCCTCTTCCTCGGCGGGCTGGCCGCGTCGCGGCTGCACCTCCTCCAGGGGATCAGCGGCATCGGCAAGACGCAGCTTCCGATCGTCTTCGCCAAGGCCCTCCAGGCGGAGACCGCCCTCGTCCCTGTGAGCGCCGACTGGCGAACCCCGCAGGATCTCGTCGGGTACTTCAACGCCTTCGAGCGCAGGTTCTATGAGTCTCCCTTCACCCAGGCGCTCTACCAGGCAGGAAGCCCCGCGCACGCGGACCGTCCGTTCTTCGTCGTGCTGGACGAGATGAACCTGTCGCACCCGGAGCAGTACTTCAGCGAGGTCCTGTACCAGATCGGGCAGACGAGGAAGCCGAACGGCGCCCCGCCCAGCCTGGAGCTGATGACGACCGAGGTCCGGCCGGCCCCCCGCGGGCTGGTGGACGGCCGCAAGCTCGTCATCCCGCCGAACGTGTGGTTCGTCGGCACGGCCAACCACGACGAGACGACGGTGGCCTTCGCCGACAAGACCTACGACCGGTCGCACGTCCTGGAACTGCCCGCCCGTCCCCGGACGTTCGAGCCCGAGCCGGTCCCGCCGCTGCCGGCTCCGCTGGCGCTCGGCGCGCTCGAAGCGGCCTTCGAGCGCGCCCGCCGGACGCATGCGGAGGCCGCGCGGAGCGTGTCCGCCTTCCTGGACGGTGAGCTGCGGGACCGCCTCTTCCGCGACTTCCGGATCGCGTCGGGGTCCCGGACCGCGAAGTACCTGGAGGCCTTCGTCCCGGTCGTGTGCGCGGCGGGCGGCAGCCAGGGGCTGGCGGCCGACCACGCCTTCGCGACCCGCGTCCTCCGCAAGCTCCGCGGCCGGTTCGAGATCCCGTTCGACCTGATCCAGGCGCTCCGCGACGACCTGACCGGGCTCTGGAAGCCGTTCGGCACCGTGCCGTCCAGGTCGCTCGAACGGCTCGACGAGGAGATCCACCTGCGGAGAGGCGTCTGACATGCCGGCGCGGATCTGGGACCGGCTGCTGGGACGCGAGGTGGAGCGGCCGCCCGGCGGGCGCATGCCCCTCGGCAGGCTGTTCTTCGCGCCCGGCGACCGCCCCCTCTTCCTGAACGCGACGGCGGTGCGCCCGGGCCGGTACCTCGCCGCGAACGGGACGTGGACGCTGTGGGACGAGACGCGGCGCCACCGCGACGAGGGCGACTTCGGGCACCACGCCATGCCCGACGACATCACGACGTACATCGTCACGGCCGTCGGCAGGAGGCTCGACTCGCTGGTCGCGCGGGACGTCACCGCTGAGGACTGGCTGTCGGAGACTCCGCTGATGGGCGGGGCCGACATGGACGAGCGGCTGCGGCCCCGCGAGATCGACGAGGTGATCGAGCGCTGCCTCCCGCACCTGCGCGCGGCGTGCCACCTGCCCGTGGCCAGGCTGCGGGCGGTGAACCGGCTGGTCCCGGCCTCGCGGGCACGGCGCGTCACTCCCGCCGCCATCACCCGGCTCACCGCTCGCAGCGAGGACTGGGCGGCGCTGCGTCCCGACGGCATCCGCCCGGCGCGCCTCCTCGACCCCGCGCGCGAGACCGATCTGGACTTCTACGAGAACCGGGTGCTCGCCAGGCTCGTCGACCATCTCTGGGACCACGTGCAGGGACGGCTGGTCGAGGTCGAACAGATCGAGGCCATGCTCGACGACGTGAGCACCTACGCGGAGGACGCGAGCGGCCGCCCGTGGCGGGTGAGCCAGTACATGTTCCTCCTCATCGAGGGGCTCGTCGAGAGCAGCACCCGGCGCACCAGGGCCAGACGGCTGCGTGAGGACCTGGAGAGGCTGCGCAACGCACTGGTCGAACTCCGCGGGCCGACGATCCTGCCGGGGGTCCACCGTCACACCGATGTCGGCACCGTCCTGCGCAGCACCAACGTCTTCACGAACGACGACAGGTACAGGCGGGCCGCGGAACTCTGGCGGGCGTGGGTCGCCGAGAGGAGCGGGAACGGGGCGTCCGGGCCGTCCAACGACCGGATCCAGGAGTGGTGCGAGTCGTTCACCCTGTACACCGGCCTGCTCCTCATGCATGCGCTGGCGCAGTTGGACCTGGTTCCCGAAGGCCCGTTCAAGCCCGGCGGAGAAGTCCGATGCGTCGCCGAGCACCGGGAGGCCGTCGGCCTTCGATGGGAGCGGACGGGAACCTTCGTGCTGCACCGCGGAGGGGAGGCCGTCCTGCGCGTGGTTCCGGTGGCGCACGCCCTCGTCGCCGCGGAGCAGCCGGGCCGGACGGCCGAGGAGATCGACGCGCTCGCCGCCGCGGCCGCGACCGACCCGCGCACGCTGGTCGTCTACCCGGGGCAGCGCGAGAAGCGGGAGAAGCTGCCCCTCCGCATCCGGCTCAGGACGTTCCAGGGCTGCGAGGCGCCCGCTCCCTCCGGCGGCGGCCGGGCGCCGGCGCTCCTCCCGGTGTCGCCGTTGGAGATCGACAGCGTGACCCGGCTGGCCCGCAGCCTGCGCTGGGCCCTCGCCCAGCACCTGTTCGAGAGGTACCCGGCCCGCATCGACTGCCCGAGCCGCGACGCGAACGCCGTCGCGGAAGGGGCGGACTGGATCGCCGCCGCCGCGAACGGCCTCACCATCGTGAGACCGCCCGCCCCCCACGAACTCGCCGCGGTGCTCCGCCGGATCGGGACGCTCGCTCATCGGACCGCCCAGTTCATGCAACGCGGTGACAACGCCGAGCTGGTCGACCGGTTGCGGGACGAGGTGAGGGCCGCCGCGGAGAGCCTGGCGGAACTCGTCCGGTGCCCCCTGTGCCGGAACGCCTCAAGCGACCCCGCGCGAACCTTCCAGGCGCGGGACGGGTCCACGTTCCGCAGCACGTGCGACGTCTGCAAGGCGACCTGGGAACTGAGGCGGTGCGGTTCGTGCGATCGCCGCTACCCCGTCCTGAACGGCAACGGCCGGGCCGAGGGGACGACCGCCGAAACCGACGGGGACGCCATGGACCACAGATTCGGCAGTGAGGCCCTCAGCGCCCAATGCTGGGTCAGGACCACGGTGGCCTACTGCCCGCACTGCGGCGAATGCGGCGAGGCGAGAACCCCCAGGAACCTCCGATGCGAGCGCTGCGCCGGTGACGGTCGGTAAATGCGGGGTCATTCCGGGCCGCCCCGCCGGATGCCCCGGACGAGTCGGGGAACGATGGGGAGAGAGCGCGTTTCCGGGGAGGGACTGTGGCTGCCCAGGAGGACGCAGAGGAATACGAGCTGGTCGTCGAGGCGGCGGGAAGGCTCTTCGTGCAGCTCGGATACGACGGGACCTCGCTGCAGATGATCGGCGAGGTCGCCGGGATGAGCGCGCAGAGGGTCAGCCGCCTGGCGCAGGACAAGCGGCATGTCTACCTGGAGGTGATGACCCGGTACGCCAACGCCGAGGCCGCGCACATGAGGGGCGTGATGGCGCGCGTCCCGCCCGACATATCGGGTCTGGTGGCGCTGGTCGACAGCTACCTGGACTACTCGGTGGCCCATCCGCAGCTGCGGGCCCTGTGGGTGCACCGCTGGCTCAACGACGCGGCCGACGTGCAGGACGTCGAGCAGCTGTACCGGCCGTTGATCGCCGCCGTGGTCGAGATGTTCCGGGGCGCGGTCCGCGCCGACTACGACCTCGAACTCGGCCTCTGGAACATCATCTGGATCGTCAACGGGTTCGTCCACGTGGGCGTCGTCGACGAGGAGGGGATCCGCCGCTTCGCGGATCACCCCCCCACCCTCCGCCGCTTCCGCGCGTACATGCACGACATGCTGGAGCGCAGCGCCCTCTGAGCGCCGGATCGCCGTCGATCCACGCCCCTCACCCGGTCAGGGCATCACGGTGTCGAGGGGCGGCTCTCGCCGTGGGCCCGCCACCACTCGGCCGCCGCGTCCACGGCCAGGCCGGTGGTCCAGAGGTCGGCCGGGTCGTCGGGCAGCAGGCGCTCCCGCACCGCGTCCCGCATGGGGAAGGGAAGCGTGGCGCCGGTCACGGGAATGTCGTCGCCCAGGACGTCCGCCGGGAACCTGCAGACCGCGACGGCGTCCGCCAGGCCGAAGCCCGCGCGTTCCGCCAGAGCGCGGACGGTGGCGGCGGCGTCGATCGGCGCGGGGCCGCGGTCGTCCAGCGACCGCAGGAGCCGGACGACGCGGTCGGCACCGCCCCAGCAGGGGACGGGGGGCCGGGCCGCCTGCCAGCCGGGCGGGCCGGCCGGGTCGAACGTCCCGCCGGGCGCGTACTCCACGGCCGTCGCGATCCGGTCGCTTCGCCGGTAACTCAAGATCAGCATGGCGCCGTGCGGGGTGCGCCAGAGCTCCCCGGGCGCCTCCTTCTCCAGCTGCCTGTCGACCATCTGGCGTTCGGCGTTGGACTGCCCCTCGCCACCCGCCGGAGTGAGGCGAAGTATGCGGCAGGCTCCCGTCCCGTCGCCGATCGGAGCGTTGGCCCAGAGGCGCAGGACGTCGAGGACGCCTTCGCGGTGCGGGTCGGGCGTCCACGGCAGGACGGCCGGGAGCGCGAAACCCGCCAGGGTGTCGAGGTCGGCGCCCACGTGACCGCCGGGCGGCAGGCCGACCGTGCGGACGCGGTAGGGCCTGCCGGCCGCGGGTTCGCCGGTCGCCGCCGACTCCAGCGCGCGGGCCAGGACCCGCTGGCGCACGAGCCACCGCGTCTGCGCCGTTGTGCGCCGGAACGGGAGATCGGCGGCCGGTGAGACCAGCGCGGGCAGTGCCGGCGGCTGGGGACGGCCGGTCCGGTCGCGCAACTCGATGCCCAGGAGGAGGCACTCGACGGCCGCCCGGGTCGCTTCGAGGACGCCGTCGCGCAGCTCCGGCGCGGTCACCTCGGGCAGCACGGCCCGCAGCGCGTCGGCGGCCGCGCTCGGTCCGCTCAGCGCCGCCTCCAGCAGCCGCGCCGCGCCTTCGCGCTCGAGACGCCGCAGCGCCGCCGACCCGTCCGGGTCCGCCGGTTCCCGCCGCGGCCACCAGCCGGGCGGCGGAACGAGCCCGCCCTTCGTGCTCATGACGGGCGAGAAGGGCAGCCGCGCCGTCCGGGTCCCGTCGGGGGCGGTGACCGTGATCGCACCCCGGCTCAGCCGGACCTCGCTCGGCCCGGCGGCGCCGGGGAACGTCACCTCGGCGGTCCCCGGCGCCTGAGGCCGGGCGGTGGCGGTGTCGGGGTCCAGGGTCAGCGCGACGCTCTCGCCCGTCTGCCTTTCGACCCGGAACGTCTGCCAGACGCCGTCCTTGACGCGTGACAGGAGGCCGGTCTTGCCGTCGTACCAGGGCAGCAGCCCGTCGGGCAGTTGGGAGAGCCTCAGCGTCAGGTCGGCGTCGCCGGTGACGTACGCGTAGGCGTTCCAGGACCGGTCCGTGATGGTGAGGTAGCCGAGGTGCTGAAGGATCGTCCGGCCGGATTTCGGAGACTTGTGCGGCCTTCCCGTGCTCGGCACGGCCAGCTCGGCGGGAATGCCACCGCGCAGGGCCGCCAGGAGGGCGTCCACGGGGTCGGCGGGGTCGATCCCCTCGGCGAGGCCCGGCTCCAGGTCGAGGTAGCGGCCGCTGCCGGTCAGCCGGACCAGGCGGTGCAGGGCGGTGTGCAGGAAGGGAAGGTCCGGGCGGGCCGCGTCGGCCTTCCAGCCGTCGACGGCGTCGCGCAGCGCCTCCCGGGTCTCCGGCAGCTCCCAGAGCGCCCTGACGGTGGCCGGGTAGTCGACGTTGCCGTAGTACCCCATGTCGCGGACGAACGCGTCCAGCAGGCTTGCGAAACGCTCGCGTCCTTCTGGCCCGGACGCCGCGTCCGCGGCGTGCGCCGCGGGGTCGAAGTTCGGGCCCCACCAGCGGGGCGAGTCGGTGCCCATCTCCGTCTGGGGAATGATGTGCCGGTGGTCGGGAGGCGGAAGCGCCGGGTCCGTCTCCTCGCCGAACGCCACCTCGGCCTCCGGGAACAGCCGGTCCCCGGCCTGGTCGGCGAGCCTCAGCAGCACGGCGGCCGCGCAGCCGCGCCCCTCGCCGGCGAACCAGTGCGCCGACAGATGCGCCCCCGCCCCGCTCTCGGCCAGGCACTCCAGCCACATCTGCCGGATCTCCTCGGCGACCCCCTCGCCGCTCTCCTCCTCGTGGTGGGCGAGGTCGGGTTCGGCGGCGATCAGCCGCTCCATGAGGGAGACGTCGCGTGCGGCCACCGCGGCGAGCGGCTCACGGGCGGCCGCCCAGACCTGGTGGGACGCGACGGGCATGAGCCCGGCGAGCAGCAGCCGCTCGGCCAGGAACTCCTCCTCGTCCCGCTTCTTGATCTTCGCGCCGCGGGCCAGCGCCCGCAGGTCGGGGAAGATCCGGGCGTACGGGATGACGCCGGCGTCGAACCCCGCGCAGACCAGCTCCCGGAAGCGGGCGTGCGCCTCCTCCCCCGGCAGCTCCGCGGCGAGCGTCTTGGCGTAGTCGCGCATCGCGGCCGGCCCGACGCCGCCCGCCGGCACCAGTTCGAGGAAGACGGCGTGGACCCGGTCGAGGTCGAGCAGCGCGGGATGGTCCTTCTCGACCTTGCGCGCCTGGCCGAACGCCCAGAACGCGAGCTCGTCCTCTCCCGCCCGCACCAGCTCCCGGCAGGCGTCCTCGAAGAACGGTGCCAGCTCGGCGGCGGGGAGCGGGTCCGCGGCCTTGGCCAGCATCTTCTTGGCGCCCTTGGGCCCGGCGGCGGCGAGGTCCGCCGGCGCCGGCAACTGCGGAAACCGAGTCATCTCGTCCCTTCGTCCCTGATCTCCTGAACGACCACGAACCCTGCGACGATCCGACCGCCTGATCGGTTCCGCGACGCGGGACCCTGCCGCACAGTGTGCGCCGTGAAACGGCACACGCTCTGCGGAGGACCCGCACGGCGACCCGCCCCGGCCGGGGCGGGCTCGGCTCAGTGGACGCGAAGGAGGACGCTCCAGGTGTCGGGCCCGATGACCCCGTCGCTCTCGACCTTCGCCCACTTCTGGACGGCGCGGACGGCCTTGTCCATGGTGGCGTCGAAGTCGCGGTCCATGCGGGTCCCGACCTCGGGATGGCTGCGGGCGAGAAGCAGGCCGCGCGCGGTCTGCACCGCCTCGTTCGAGCCCTTCGCGCCTTTGGAGATCGTGGGCAGGTCCTTCACGGCGTCCTCCATCCAGCCGCTTCCGTAAGCGGGCCGTCCATAGCCGGCGATGACGCCGGCCGCGCGGACGCGGCGCCTCACCGCGTCGCCGGTGTTGGCTTCGATCGTCTGGAGCCGTCCGCCCCCGAGGACCTTCTCCACGACGCCGACATGGTCGACCGCGCCGCCGCGGTTGCTCCCGCCCCAGTCGAAGAAGACGATGTCGCCGGGCCTGGCCCGGTCGACCGCGGAGGCGGTGCCGGCGCGCCAGCGACCGGCCTTCTTGAAGTCGTCGACGTGCCACACGGTGTAGGCGCGGTCTCCGCCCGGGAGCACCGCCGAGGCGTTGCCGGAGTGCCGGGCCCAGTAGGTGACGGCCATGTCGCACCAGGACGCGCGCAGGTACTCCTTCCCGTTCCGGGCCGCGTACTCCCGCGTGATGGGGTTCGGGCGCCCCGACATCCCCAGCGACCTGCGCGCCGCCGCGATGATCTTCGCGGCGCTCATCGGCCCTCCTCGCCGTCGTCGTCCCGCCCGCGGAAGATCCCGTCGGCGTCGGGCTCGCCGTACAGCGCACGCAGGACCTGAACCTCGTCGGTCTCGGTCGCCCTGTGCACTGCGGGGTTCACATCCACCTCGTCCATGCGGTCGGCTTCAGCCATCGGTCTCCTTCGTCCGTCGGGCTGTTTCCTTCGTCGGGGGAACGCACGCTCCGCGGGGGAGAGCGGGCGTCGTGTCGGTCCGGGTCAGTTGCGGTCCTGGGCGATCGTCCATCGGCCTGACAACGCCCGGGGGGCGGGCCGGTCATCGGTCTTTCCGCCGGCGGGGAACGCCGCGACCGAGACGTACACGTGCTGGCCCTTGCGGAGCCCCTTGGGCATCGTGCCGGTGGCGAACTGGTCGCCGCCGGTCGCCTTGGCGTCGGCGCGGACCTCGGTCCACGATCCGGCGGACTTCCCGTCCTTCCAGTCGTGGACCTCGAACTGCAGCTGGTACTCGTCGCCCTCGCCGAGGCCTCCGATGCGGACGACGGTGTCGATGTCCGCCCAGGTCGAGGTGGGAGCCACGTAGCCGGGATAGCCGTCGGGGTGGTCCCTGTCGGGTTCGGAATGGGACTTGGCCGGGTCGGCGTGGGTGACGTCCCAGTTGAGGCGGGTGAACCGCCCCCATGCGAGAGTCTGGGGCCTGGATTTGCCGTAGCTGCTGCGGATGGGCACTTCGTCCTCCTGGTGCGGCCCGAGGGCCAGCTTCCTCAGTCCCGCGAGCGAGCCGCGGAAGGCGTTGACGTCGCAGCGGCCCGGAATGCTCGGCACCGCGCCGCTCGACGAGTACTGCAGGATCGAGATGGGCTCCCCGCCGAACTGCACCCACCACGAGGAGGGGACCTTCTTGTAGAGGGCGGCCGGGGTGCCGGAGCCGGAGACGTACCGCGACTGCCAGATCGTGTCGAAGAAGCTGAGATCGGGCCTGCCGTGGGCCTCCCAGTACCAGCGCGGGAAGTAGCCGATGACGGGATGGCCGCCGGTGCGGTCCTTGAACTCGGCCACCCATTCCCTGGCCGTGGTCGCGTTGGCGCCGGACGCCTCGATGTCGAGCGCGACCGCGAGACGGGAGACATCGCCGGCCCTGGCGAGGAAATAGCGGGCCTGCGCGGCACCCCTCTCCCCGTGCAGGAAGTGGTACGCCCCCGGCACGAAGCCGGCCCCCAGGGCGAGCATTCCCGATCGGTTGTGCCCCCAGGTGGGGTTGGTGTAGTTGGTGTTCTCGGTGACCTTCGAGAATCCGAAGCGGATTCCTGACCGGTGCACCACCGGCCAGTTGGGAGTCCCCTGATAGCTGGCCACATCGACCCCGTACAGCAACACTGCCTCCTTTCTGGACGGGCGGCATGCCGACGCCGCCCTGCGGGCATGTGCGAATCGCGAGGATGGGAGTGCGCTCGAATGCATGACGCGGCTCGTGGGGATGACCGCGAGTTCGGCCGCCTCGACGAGGAGTGCGTGGTCGCTCGCCGGCGAAGTCACGCGTGAACGTCAGCAGGCGCTCATCCGGGTAAAAAGCTGATCGCTCTTGCGAGCGCCGCGCAGAAGCACGGCGTCGCGCGCTGCGGTAGCGGGCGCTGGAATCCGCGCGTGGATGACGGCATCAGCGTCCCATCTCGATCAGAGCGCAAAGTCGGTGTAATCGCTGTAGTAGGTCTGCGACGCGTCTTTGGCCGCCGCGATCCATCTCGAGACGTTTCCGGGCGTCGGGGACGAGATGGGGCCGGCGGTGTCGAACCAGCAGGCGAACGCACACCTCGTGTGCTCGCCGCCGCCCGGCGTCGTCGTCAGGTAGGCGACCTGGTCCTTCAACCAGGTCACGCTCTTCGTGCCGGTTCTGCCGTAGCCGATCTCGGGGACCGCCCACGGGATGCCCTTGGACCGGGCGAACTTCACGGCCGGCCCCCACAGGGTGGGGCCGCTTCCGAGGTGGGAGTAACCGTCCACGCCGAGGACGTCCACGAGCCCGTCGCCCGGCCAGGTGTCGGCATAGGTGCTGCCCGCCCTGGGGGAGGTGCCCGACCAGGTGGTGAGGATCTGGACCGTGTGCAGGTGCGTCCAGCCCTCCGACTGCACCTGCCGCACCAGTTCGCAGAAGCGCTTCAGAGCCGCCGTGTACGTCGCGAGGCGGAAGGCCCCGTTACGGATCTTGCCGTCGCCCTCATGCCAGATCGACACGAACGCGAGGTGGCTCTTGGGGATGGACCGCAGGAACTTCAGCGTCGGCGCGTCCAGGCGCCCGCCGGCCATCGCGGTGATCGACGGTTTCGCGCTCCAGCAGCTGGCCCGCTTTCCCACGTCCACGCCGCCGGTACTCCGGGCCCAGGAGACGGGCATGCCCGCGGCAGCGGGCTGGTAGGAGCGGCGAATGGTCAGCGGCCCGTAGGAGGCGTCCTTCGCGGCGAAGTCGGAACCGGACAGGTTCTGGGGGCACGTCCCCCACAGGATCGCGTTCCGGTTCTTCGCCATGGGACTGCCTCCGCCTTCGATCGGCCCGCCGGTGGGCGGGCCCGAAAATTGATCACACCGGGGTCGCCGGTGAACGGGGAACCGGTGCTGCGGGAGGCACTCCGGTTTCACGTGCTCGACCTTCAGCGCCGCGTCCGGGATTGCCCTAGTCGTTCCCTAACGTAATGCTCGCAGTGGTCGGCGGAGATGAAATAGAGGTGGCTCCGAGAGTATTCCGGCCTGTCGGGCAAGGGATATGTATCGATTAAATTTCCAGGCCAAACGCCGCTGGCAATGGGGGGCGGCAGGGGAAATATCTGAAGCGTTCTCAAGGGCGGTCCTGAAGGTGATGACGGGGCTAATGGGACGGCTTTCAGGTCGAGCAATATCCGCTTTTAGAATGAAATACAGCCTTTTTCTGGTGGGGAGGGGTGTCAGGGTGACCGGCACGACACGTCACGTCACATGACCGGCTGGTCGTCCAGGATGAGCTGCGCTGATACGTGAATCAGTATCAATCGCTGATCGATATCCATATTGGACAGATCGCATCGTCCGGTGATCGAGTAAGCCGCATGATCAAGCCCTCTTCCCGCACCGCGCGCTTCCGGCTGGGCGCCACCGCGCTCGCCGCGCTCACCCTCTTCGGCACCGCCGCGTGCGGCGCGACCGCCCATGACACCGCCCCGCGCGCCGCCGCCGCCGTCGCCGCGGCCGATCAGATCCGTCCCGTCGTCGTCGAGCGCGACGATCTGCGGGCCGTCTTCGACGCGGCGGGCGTGCACGGCTCGTTCGCCCTGCTGGACGTGAAGACCCGCTCCACGACGGTGGTGGACCGGCGGCTCGCCGAGACGCCGCTGGTGCCCGCTTCCAGCTTCAAGGTCCCGCACGCCCTGGTCGCCCTGGAGACCGGGGTGGTCAAGAGCCCCGACGAGGTGATCCCCTGGGACGGGACGCCGCAGCCGTTCCCCGAGTGGGAGCACGACATGACGATGCGGGAGGCCGTCCGCATCTCCAACGCCGCGGCGTTCCAGGTGATCGCCCGTCGTGTCGGGCTCCAGCGCGAGGGGCAGTGGCTGCACCGGCTCGGCTACGGCAACCGCCGGACCGGGACCGTGGTGGACCGGTTCTGGCTGGACGGCCCGCTGAAGATCTCCGCCGTGGAGCAGACCCGGTTCCTGGAGCGGCTCGCGGCCGAACGCCTGCCCGCCTCGCGTGCGAACCAGCGCACCGTCCGCGACATCATCAAGCAAGAGGAGAAGGACGGGTACACCCTGTACGCCAAGTCGGGCTGGCAGAACGCCCCCAACCCCGGCACCGGCTGGTGGGTCGGATGGGTCGACCGCGGCGGGCGCGTGACCACGTTCGCGCTGAACATCGACATCGTCAAGGACGGCGACGCGGGCAAGCGCGCCACGGTCGCGCGCGAGTTGCTGCAGCGTCTGAACGTGCTGCCCGACGCGTGAGGGGCCGGCCCGCGGACCGCGGTGACCGCTGCGCCGAACCCCGTCCGCCGGTACAAGCCGCGCTGATGGGTAAGGAGGCGGCAGGGGAGGCTTAGGGGGAGCCGTGCGTGTAGCGGGTGTGCAGACCGTCCTGCCGGACCATCACTACGAGCAGCGAGACATCACCGAGGCCGTCGTCGGGGCGACCGGGGCCGACCGGCGGGTGGTGGAGCGTTTCCACGCCGCCACCCGGGTGACGGGCCGGTACCTGGCCCTGCCGATCGAGAAGTACGCGAACCTCGACGGCTTCACCACCGCGAACGGCGCCTATGTCGACGCCGCGCTGTCCCTCGGGGAAAGAGCCGTCCGGGGGGCGCTGGAGGCGTCCGGGATCGAGGCGTCGGAGGTCGACCATCTGGTCTTCTGCTCCTCGACCGGAGTCGCCACCCCCTCGCTGGACGCGACCCTGGCCCAGCGTCTGGGCCTGCGGGACGACATCAAGCGGGTGCCGATCTTCGGTCTGGGGTGCGCGGCCGGCGCCGCGGGACTGTCGCGGCTGCACGACTACCTCCGCGCGTGGCCCGACCAGGTGGCGGCGCTGGTCTGCGTCGAGCTGTGCTCGCTGACGGCGCAGCGCGACGACGAGTCGCTGGCCAACCTGGTGGCCAGCGGCCTGTTCGGGGACGGCGCCGCGGCCGTGGTGGCGGTCGGAGGCGACCGGAGCACCGGTGCCGGGGGCCCGAGCCGCTGGGGGCCGCGCGTCGTCGCGACCCGCAGCAAGCTCTACCCCGGCACCGGGAGGCTCATGGGATGGGACGTCGGCGAGCACGGCTTCCGGATCGTCCTCGCCGCCGACCTGGTGGACCACGTGGAGGCGACGCTGGCGGGCGACGTCGCCGCCTTCCTCGGCGAGCACGGTCTGTCGCCCGGCGAGGTGACCTCCTGGGTCTGCCACCCCGGCGGGCCGAAGGTGATCGAGACGATCGCCGAGGCCTTCTCCCTCGTCCACGGCGAACTCGACCTGACATGGGACTCCCTGCGGGAGTTCGGCAACCTGTCCTCGGTCTCGGTGCTCAACGTGCTGCAGGAGACGATCGAGCGCCGCCGCCCGCCCGAGGGCGAACCCGGGCTGCTGATGGCGCTCGGGCCGGGGTTCTCCGCCGAACTGCTCCTGCTGCGCTGGTGAACCCGTGACCGGCTTCACGCTGCTCGTCGCGCTCGTCGGGGCCGAGCGGCTCGCCGAGCTGGTCGTGGCCCGCCGCAACCGGGCCTGGGCCCGGAGGAGGGGCGGCGTCGAGTACGGACGCGGGCACTACCCGGCGATCGTCGCCGCCCACGTCGGCCTGCTCGGCGGCGCGCTGCTGGAGGCGCGGTTCCTCGACCGTCCCTTCATCCCGGCGCTGGGCTGGCCGATGCTGGGCCTCGCCGTCCTGGCCCAGGGGCTGCGCTGGTGGTGCATCGCCACGCTCGGCGTCCGGTGGAACACCCGGGTGATCATCGTTCCGGACCTGCCGCTGGTGGCGGAGGGCCCCTACCGCCGGCTGCGCCACCCCAACTACGTCGCGGTCGTCGCCGAGGGCGTCGCCCTGCCGCTGGTGCACACCTGCTGGCTCACCGCCCTGCTGTTCACCGTCGTGAACCTGGGCCTCCTGAGGACCCGCATCAGAACCGAGAACGCCGCCCTCCAACAAGCCGCCGACACCAGCCCCGCACCCCCGTGACGTCCCACACCACCGCGGCGGTTGACCCTGACGCAGGGTCAACCTCCCAGCATGGTCGCCATGAACAGGACGACCAGTGCGCCGGACCACGGCGAATGGGCTGAACCCGGCGGCAGGACGATGCGGAAATTCACGATCCGGCACGGGGGCATCACGATCCCGGTGTCCCGTGGCGGCAGGGGACGGCCGCTCGTCCTGTGCCCCGGGCTGAACTCGACGCAGGCCGACCTGCACGAGCTGGCCGGGCTGCTGCGGCGCGACCACGACGTGGTGACCTTCGACCTGCGAGGCCACGGCCTCGCTTCGGCCGCCGACCGGTACTCCTTCGAGGCGTTCCTGAGCGATCTGGACGCCGTGATGGCGGAGCCGGACCGCCTCGGCCTGGACGAGGCCCCCGTGCTCGTGGGCTACTCGATGGGCGCTGACCTGGCCGTGCACTTCGCCTCCGAGCATCCCGGCGCCGTGGCCGGGCTCGTCCTCGTCGACGGGGCGAACCCGGTGCCCGAACCCTTCGTCACCGAGGCCCTCCTGCCGGAACTCCGCGCGATGTGGGAGGACATGGCGGCTCGGCAGGAGGCCGCACGGGGCACCGCGCGCCAGGTGCTGCTCACCGGCCAGGACATCCTCGACCTGAACGTCGAGATCGACGCGGTCCGGTCCGGGATCCTCGACCGCTACCGGAAGATCGACCGGCCGGTCCGCATGATCATGTCGAGCTCGATGGCCGGTGAGGGCGGGGGAGAGCATGCGCCCCGGCTCAACCGGAACTGGCGTGCCGGAATCGACCGGCTCGTTCGCGAGCAGCCGCACATCCCCGCCTTCTGGCTCGAAGCCGACCACCGACTGGTCTTCACCCATGCCCCGGAGATAGCCCGCATCATCCGGAGCACGCCCGGCCGGGCCGGCTCGACGCCCGTCCCGTAGGAGACTGGTCGGATGCTGACCATCGGCGAGCTGGCGTCCTACGCCGGAGTGACGGTGCGCACGGTGCGGCACTACCACGCCAAGGGACTGCTGCCGGAGCCGGAGCGGGACCGCTCCGGGTACCGCCGGTACGACGCGGGCGCCGTGATCGAGCTGATCAGGATCCGGACGCTCGCCCAGGCGGGGGTCCCGCTGGCACGGGTGCGGCAGCTCCTGCGGGCCGGCGAGGAAGAGTTCGCCGCGGCGGTCGCGGACATCGACAGGCGGTTGTGCGCCGAGATCCGGCAGCGACGGCTCCACCGCGCGCAGATCGCCCGGCTGGCCTCGGGAGACCACCTGGCGCTGCCGCCGGAGGTGGTCGAGTATCTCGACCGGCTGCGGGCGCTCGGCATCGACGAGCGGATCGTCCGGGTCGAGCGCGACGGCTGGATCCTGCTGGCCGCGCACTCGCCCGAGCGCGTCGCGGAGTGGACGGCGCGCAAGCGCCGGCAGATCGACGACCCGCGGCTCGTCGCCTTCTACCGCTCGCTCGGCCAGGCCCTCGACCAGAGCGGCGACGACCCGCGGCTGGTCGAGGCGACCGACGAGCTGGCCGACTACATCACGCAGATGGCCGACGAACAGGGCGAGGACTACGTCGACGACACCGACCTCGATCCACCGCTGGTCGAGCTGATGGACGCACGGGTGTTCGACACCGTGCCGCAGGCCCGCCGCCTGATCGAGCTGCTGAGGCGGAGAGGCTGGACCGGCTGGACCAAGCTGGAGCGCATCCCCCTCACCGATGACCGGCGATGACCCGGCTCGCGAACGCACCGGCGGGCGCCGGCCGTCGTCACCGCGACTCCCTCGATCAGCTTGGCGGGTCATCGTCCAGGAGGTCCTGCATCCGCTGCACCAGCTGTTCGAGTTGGGCATGGACGTCTGGCCCCTCGTGGTGCGCCGACCGATCGATGGGCCCGGGATCCGGCTGGGGCGGCAGCGATGCGTAGGCGACGCGGACCGGTTTCTCGTCCTTCCCGTTCGGCCCGGGCCGCCCAGGGTTGGTCAGCTCGACCGGAAGTGGCGTGAAGTCCCTACGTTCGATCATCGCGATGTCCCACTCGATCACACGCTCGTAGACGTCGTCGGACACGATCAGGGCGAAGTCGCCCTGCTCGAAACGCGCTCGGAGGGCGGGCGCGTTGAGCAGCCGGAACAGAAGGTTCAGGTCGGGACTGACCACACCGTGATCATCGTGAGTGAGCTCTCCGCGTGGACCGCCATGCGCAGGCGCAGTCGCTGCTTCGCGGGCAGCCCCTTGTTGATCTGGCGCAGCCGTGTGCTGATCTCGGGGGCCAGAGAGATGATCAGACTGTGGACGCTGTAGCCGGGGGGCGCCAGGAGGAAGAACCCGTCGCCGCGGTCCTCGCGTTCGCAGTCCGTCCAGCTCAACTCGGCGGCACCGGCGGCCTCCTGGATCACCTGGTACATGGTGTAGCGCTTGTGCAGCATCAGGTGCGGGGCTCCGCTGCTGAAATCGCAGATATCGAATGCGGCCATTGCCCGGTACTGCGGCGGGTGCGCGGGGGTCGGCCGGTGAGGGCCCCCGAGTCTGTGGCGGCCAGGGAAGGGCAGGGGAAGACGCCTGACGCCGGGCGTCCCCGCACATGCCGTATGCGGGTCGCCTTCCGGGGCCCGCGGAAGATCGGGAGAAGACCCGGTGTCCGGGTGGGCCGCGCCCGCGTCCGAGGCGGCCTGAGGTCCCGAAGATCTCCTGTCAGAACGGACTCCGCACTACGAGGAGGTCAACCGAAGCGAGAACGGGTCTGCTCATGCCACCATTACGGTGATTCGTGAGGAGTCTCGTTGCATCGTCTGATCGTGTCCCTGACCTCCCCCGGGGCGTTTCGAACGGTACTGGAGGCGCTGAAGGCGCCGCTCCCGGCGAACGCGCCGCCCGGACGGCACATCTTGATCGAGCCGGGTTCGTACCCGAACACGGGGTTCCACAGTAAGAGCGACTTCGTGATGACGGCCGTCGAGGGGCTGGGCTCCGTGACGCTCGACGGCCGCACCGTCGGCACGGTCGAGGTCAGCGGACAGGTGACGCTGCAGGGGCTCATCGTCCGGAACTGGAGCGACGAAGGCCTCGCGCTGGAGGTCGCCCGAGGCACCATCGTGGCGGAGCGGTGCGAGTTCATGACCCGGGGCCGGCTCGCCGTGCGGGCGTCGAGGGGCGCCAACCTCACCCTGCGCAACTGCGAGGTGCAGGAGGGCGCGGTCGTGTACAGCGCCTCGTCCGGGCTCATGGAGGCCACCTCGGTCACCGGGACGGGCGGCAACGCGGTGGCGGTCCGCAGCGGCAGCACGGTGACCCTGCGGTCGTGCCAGATCAGCGAGGCGGGCGGGCACGCCGTCTGGGCGACCGAGGGATCCAAGCCGGTGCTCGAGCGGTGCACGATCAGCGACCCGGCCAGCTCGGCGCTCCGGATCGAGGAGCGCGCGGAGGTCGTGCTCCGCGACTGCGAGATCCGCGGCACCGGCAAGACGGCCGTCGCCGTGGTCGACAAGGGCGGCCTCACCGCGGACGACTGCCTGGTCACGGGCGCGGGGACCGACGGGATCTGGGTGGCGACCGGCGGCTCGCTGACCGCGCGGCGGGTCAGGACGGAGGCGCCGCACCGGGCAGGCGTGGTCATCGAGAAGGGCACCGCCCTCCTGGAGGACTGCGAGGTCGCCGACACGCCCGGAAACGCCATGTTCCTCGCCCGGGACTCGAACGTCACGATCGTCCGGGGACGGGTCACCGACTCGGGGCGGGTCGGCGTCGAGATAGACGGGGGCGCGAGCGTCCGGATGGAGGGGACGACGGTCACCGGCAGCAAGCTCGGCGGCGTGAGCGTCGAACCGGGGGGCACGCTCACCATCCGCGGCTGCACCCTGGCGGACAACATCGGCCGGGGCATCCTCACCTGCCTCGGGACAAGCGTGCGTGTCGATGATCTGACGAGCGTCCGCAACGGGAGGCCGGATCTGTTCGACTTCGACCTGGCCGCCGCGCAGGCCAAGAAGCGCGCGCCGGCCGAGCCGGTCGAGGACGCGCCGGCCGAGCCCGGGAGCCAGGCGCCGGCCGCACCCGAGACCGCGCCGCCCGTGGCGAAGGAACCGGTTGACGGGTCGGCGGACGCGCTGCTGGGCCGGTTGGAGGCGATGGTGGGTCTCGCGGGGGTGAAGCGTGAGATCCGGAAGGTGCCGAGTCTGCAGAAGATGGCCGAGCAGCGGCGGCTTGCGGGGTTGCCGCCCGGTCCGGCGATCGTTCGGCACATGGTGTTCGCGGGTCCGCCGGGGACGGGCAAGACGACGGTTGCGCGGCTTTACGGCGGGATTCTCGCGGCGTTGGGTGTGGTGGAGAAGGGCCAGGTGGTGGAGGTCAGCCGGGCCGATCTGGTGTCGGAGAACGTCGGCGGGACGGCGCTGCGGACCACGGAGGTGTTCCGGCGGGCGCTGGGCGGGGTGTTGTTCATCGATGAGGCCTACACGTTGTCGCGTAAGGCGACGGGGACCGATTTCGGGCAGGAGGCCATCGACACCCTGGTGAAGCTGATGGAGGATCACCGCGACGAGGTCGTGGTGATCGCGGCGGGGTATTCGGCGGAGATGCGCGACTTCCTGGCCGCCAACCCAGGGTTGAAGTCGCGGTTCACGCGCACGGTGGAGTTCGAGAACTACAGCCCCGCCGAACTCGTCCAGATCGTGGAGTCGCACGCGACCAGGGACGGGTACCGGCTGGCCGACGACGCGCGCGCGGCGATCCTGGCGCATTTCGCGGGGCAGCGGAGGGACGCGACGTTCGGGAACGGGCGAGCGGCACGGCAGGTGTTCGAGGCCGCGGTGGAGCGGCAGGCGCAGCGCCTGGCAGACCTGCCCGAACTGCCCTCAGGTGAGGAGTTGAGCCTGCTCGTCGCCGAGGACCTCGACGTGGACGCGGGGTTGGCGGCGCGGTTCGGGGAGGCGCGCGACGCCGGTCAGGTCACCGATGTCCTGGCGCGCCTTTCGGGGATGACGGGGCTGGAGGAGGTCAAGCGGGAGATCAAGGACCTGCTCGACCTGCTGGCCTCGGCGCGGCGGCGCCGGGCGGCGGGGTTGGAGGCCGAGCCGTTCACCGGGCATCTGATCTTCGCCGGTCCGCCGGGCACGGGCAAGACGACCGTCGCACGCCTGTACGGCGAACTCCTCACCGCTCTGGGCGTCCTTGCCCAAGGGCAGGTGGTGGAGGCGGCGCGGGTGGATCTGGTCGGGCAGTACGTGGGGCACACCGCGCACAAGACCACCGAGGTGTTCCAGCGCGCCCGGGGCGGGGTCCTGTTCATCGACGAGGCGTACACCCTGTCCCGCTCGGGCGGGTCGGGTCACGATTTCGGGCAGGAGGCCATCGACACGCTGGTCAAGCTGATGGAGGACCACCGTGACGAGGTCATCGTGATCGCCGCCGGATACACCAACGAGATGGAGGGGTTCCTGGCCACCAACCCCGGCCTGGCGTCCCGGTTCGCGCGCACGCTGACCTTCCAGCCCTACCCCGTCGACGGCCTGGCCTCCATCTTCGTCAAGAAAGCGGAGGCAGCGGACTACCGCGTCCCCGAGGCCACTCGCGAGGCTCTGACCGTCTACCTGACCGCCAACCGGGATCGGTTCCGCGAAGGCAACGGCCGTGAAGTCGACAAGCTGGTCCGGTCGGCCATCACCGCGCACGCCCGCCGCACCGAACAACTCGCCAACACCGGGGTCGAACTCACCACCGAACAACTCGCCACCCTCCTCCCCGAGGACATCACCTAGTCCTCCGAGGATTCTCGACGGCGAGGTCGGGGACAGCACGTCGTTGTCCCTCCACCAGTAAGGAACCACGCTATGACCACCTCGAACGCCTTCCCCTTGGAACCGACGGCGATCCATGTGCCCGACGAGGCCCTCGACGACTTGCGCGCTCGTCTCGCATTGACCCGTCCGCCGCTGGACGAGGGGAACGAGGACTGGTCCTACGGCGTCCCGGCCGGTTACCTCCGCGGGCTGGTCGATTACTGGCGGGACGGCTACGACTGGCGCAAGGCCGAGGCCGCCATCAACGCCTACGAGCACTACCAGGTGAGCGTCTCCGGTGTGCCGGTGCACTTCATGCGCAAGCCGGGCCGCGGCCCCCGTCCGGTCCCGCTGATCCTCACCCACGGCTGGCCGTGGACGTTCTGGCACTGGTCGAAGGTGATCGACCCGCTCGCCGACCCGGCCGCGTTCGGCGGTGACCCCGGCGACGCGTTCGACGTCATCGTGCCGTCCCTGCCCGGCTTCGGTTTCCCCGGCCCGCTCACCGGCTTCCCGGACGTCAACTTCTGGAAGGTCTCCGATCTCTGGCACACGCTGATGACGGAGACCCTGGGGTACGAGAAGTACGCCGCCGGGGGCTGCGACATCGGCGGGATCGTCACCAGCCAGCTCGGCCACAAGTACGCCGACGAGCTGTACGGCATCCACATCGGCTCCGGGCTGCCGCTCGACTTCTTCAACGGCCCCCGCGCCTGGGACTTCGCCCGGAACCGGCCCCTCACCGACGACCAGCCCGCCGACGTCCGCGCCCGCATCATCGAGATGGACCACCGCTCGGCGTCCCACCTCACCGTGCACATGCTCGACGGCGCGACCCTGGCCCACGGCCTGAGCGACTCGCCCGCCGGACTGCTCGCCTGGCTGCTGGAGCGCTGGAACGCCTGGAGCGACAGCGGCGGCGACGTCGAGTCCGTCTTCAGCAAGGACGACCTGCTCACCCACGCCACGATCTACTGGGTGAACAACTCCATCGCCACGTCGATGCGGTACTACGCCAACGCCAACCGCTACCCCTGGACGCCCGCCCACGACCGCACCCCGGTCGTGCAGGCCCCGGTCGGCCTCACCTTCGTCACGTACGAGAACCCGCCCGGCGTCCACACCGCCGAAGAGCGCGTCCGTGCGTTCGAGACGGGCCCGCAGAGCGCCTGGTTCAACCACGTCAACGTCAACGCCCACGACCACGGCGGCCACTTCATCCCCTGGGAGAACCCCGACGCCTGGGTGAGCGACCTGCGCCGTACCTTCCGGGGCCGCAGGCCCTGAGTCGACGGCGCCGGGGCCGGGGGCCCCCCCGGGGGGGCCCCCCCCC
>NZ_JBEUPA010000074.1:0-37377 GCF_040492065.1 Actinomadura sp. NPDC000929
GCCCCGGCCCGCGGGGCCGCCCCGCCCCCCCCGGCCGGCCGGGGCCGCCGGGCGGGCGGGGGCGCCCCCCCCCCCCCCCGCCGCGCGCGGAGGGGTGTTTCATCCGGATTCCTCCATCTGGTTGGGGTGGGCTCTCTTGCAGTGGGTCAGGGGGCGGAGCGCAGGCGGTCGCGCAGTCCGGCGCCGTACGCGGTCGGGGTGCCGTCGTAGGAGCTGATCAGCGACGGGCCGCCGGAGCAGTCCCAGGTGTTCCACGTCCAGCCGAGGTAGGACGCTCCGCGCGCGTCCAGCCAGGACATGAGCGCGTCGACGTAGGAGTGGCCGCAGGTGTTCTCGCCGATCTCGCCGGCGACGAGCGGGACCTGCGCGGCGACGGGCGCGATCTGCTGGTCCCAGCAGGACGCGTCCTTGCAGTAGTTGAAGTTGTAGGAGTGCCACGCGGCCGCCAGGTTCCCGGTGGGGTCGGACGGCTTCTGCGCGAGCCACTGGCCGAGGTCGTTGGAGTAGCTGCTGCCCGCGACCATGACGACGTTCTGCGCGCCGGTGGAGCGGACGGCGTCGAGGAGGTCCTGCATCCCGGCCGCCTCGTAGGTCAGGCCCGTGCAGGCCGAGCCGCCGTCGCGCCAGCACCTCCATGACTGGGCGTAGTCCATGACCTGGAGGTTGTTCGGGTACGGCTCGTTGAACAGGTCGAACACGACCGCCGTGTCGCCCTTGTAGGCGGTGGCGAGTTGCTTCCAGAATTCCGGTGCGTACTGGGCGTCCGGCATCGGTTTCTGGCATTCCGCGGCCGCGGTCTGGCAATGGCTGTCATAGCCCGTCCACAATCCGCGGCTCCAGTGCAGTTCCAGGATGGGCGTGATGCCGTTCTCTTCGAGCAGCCCCACGTAATTCCTGACGGCGTTCTGGTAGGCGGTTCCGCGGTAGGCGGGCTCGACGTTGTCCAAGCCCAGCCAGCAGTCGGAGTTGAGCGGCACCCGGACCGCGTTGACATTCCACTTCCTGATCGCGGCGACGGAGGCCGCGTCCATCGGGCCGTCCCATATCCCGTTGCCCTGGACGCAGGCGAACTCGCCGCCGGACCGGTTCACCCCGCGGAGGCGAACCGCGGCGCCGGCGGCGTTCACGAACGTGTTGCCGGAGACCTTCAGCTTGGGCGCGGGACCGCCGGGCGGGGGAGTCGTCGGGGGTTCGGTGGTGGGCTCGCCGTCGCCGTTGCAGGCCGTCCCGTTGAGCGCGAAGGCGGTCGGCGCGGCGTTCGCGCCGCTGTAGGAGAACTGCGCCCCGGCCTGCACGGTCGCGCCCGTGGCGAGGGCCGCGTTCCAGCTCTCGTTGGCGACGGTGACGGTCGTGCCCGACTGCGTCCACCGGCCGTTCCAGCCGCCGGTGAGGCGCTGGTTCCCGGTGTAGGAGTAGGTCAGCGTCCAGCCGGTCACGGCCGGGCCCCGGTTGGTGATCGTGACGGCGGCGGTGAATCCGGTGCCCCAGTCGTTGGTGGTGTAGCCGACCTCGCAGGCGACCGCGGCGCGGGCCGGCCGCGCGCCGAGCACGGTCCCGGTTCCCGCGACGAGCGAGCCCGCCGCGCAGATCGCGCCGGTCAGCGCGGCCACCGCCGCGGTGCGCGGGGAAAGCGATCTCATGGATCTCCGCCTTCACGTCGGACGATTGAGCTTGGGAGCGCTCCCACTCCTGGACTGCGGTGAACGTAGAACGCCCCGGACGCGGGAGGGAAGCCTTGTTCCATTCCTTTCACGAACTTTCACGGCGCCTTGCGCGCGCGGTGAGCGGCGGGTGCGGGCGGCCCCGAATTCGGTTTCCTCGCGACCCTTGACACGATGCGCGTCCGATCAGATTCTTGGGAGCGCTCCCACTACTCCCGACCCGGTCCACCCCCTCGAAAGGCCGGGAACCCCCGAAGGGAGTGCCGAAAGCGTGACCGTCACCCACCCCCCGCACGATCCCGCCCTCCCCGACCGACCGCCCACCCTCGCCCACGTCGCGCAGCTCGCCGGCGTGTCGCCGGCCACCGCGTCCCGCGTGCTGAACGGGTCCGCGCGCGTCAGCAGGGCGGCCCGCCTCCAGGTCGAGGCGGCGGTCGAGCGGCTCGGCTACGTCCGGCGCCGCAGCGGCCCTCCCGACCGGGAGTCCTCCGGCACCGTCGCCGCCGTCGTCTGCGAGGACGGCTGCCGCGTCCTCGGCGACCCGTTCTTCGCGCGCCTGCTGTGGGGCGTGCGCCGCGAGCTCGGCGGCCGCGCGCCGCTCGTCGTCCTCATGGCCGGCCGGGCCGACGAGTGGCGGGCGACCACCGGCTACCTGCGCGGCGGCCGGGCCGAGGGCGTGCTGCTCGTCGGCGCCCGCCGCGACCAGGTCGCCCCCCTCGTGCAGGCCGCCGCTGGCGCTCCCGTGGTGCTCGCCGGGCGCCCGCTCGACGAGGTGGCGCTGCCGTACGTCGACGTCGACAACCAGGGCGGCGCGCACGCCGCCGTCCGGCACCTGCTGGCCTCGGGCCGCCGCCGGATCGGCACCATCGCCGGGCCGGCCGACATGGGCGCCGCCGTGGACCGCCTGGCCGGCTACCGGCTCGCGGCGCGCGAGGCCGGGATCGGCGTCAACGGGCTGGTCTGCCAGGGCGACTTCGGCCGGCTGTCCGGCGAGCGGGCGATGCGCCGCCTGCTGGAGCGCCGGCCGGACGTCGACGCCGTGCTCGCCGCGTCCGACCAGATGGCGGTCGGCGCGCTGAGCGCGCTGCGCCGGGCGGGCCGCCGCGTCCCCGACGACGTCGCGGTCGTCGGGTTCGACGACGCTCCGGTGGCCCAGCAGGTCCGCCCCCGGCTGACGACCGTCCGGCAGCCGGCCGAGGACCTCGGCGCCCGCCTGGCGCGCGAACTGCGCGCCTGCACCGGAGGCCGGCCGAACACCGAGCGCGGCGTCGTGCTGCGCACCAAGTTGATCATCCGGGAGTCCGGCTGACGGACCGGGGCCGGCGCGGCCCCCGCCCTCCCCGGCACCACCACCGCCGTGCTCCGCCGGCGGTGGAGACCGCCATGCCCGGACACCGGGCGCGACAGGAAGGAACACAGGTGAGAAGACAGCAAAGATGGCGCGGGTTAACGGCCGTGGGCGCGGTGCTTGCCCTGCTCTGCGGCGGACTGGGCGTGATGGCCCCGGCCCACGCCGCCGCGGTCGCGTGCAAGGTCGTCTACAAGAAGAACGACTGGGGGAGCGGCTTCACCGCGAGCATCGACATCACCAACCAGGGTGACGCGCTGGACGGTTGGAAGCTGACCTACTCCTACTCGGGGAACCAGAAGCTGGCGAGCGGCTGGTCGGCGAAGTGGTCGCAGTCGGGCCAGCAGGTCACCGCCGAGAACGAGAGCTGGAACAGGGCGCTCGCCTCCGGCGCCTCGGTGAACGTCGGCGCGCAGTTCACCTACAGCGGGACGAACACCGACCCCACCGCGTTCAGCCTCAACGGCACGCCGTGCAACCAGAGCTCGTCCGCCCCGACGGTGGCGCTGACGAGCCCGTCCGCCGGCGCGACGTACTCGGTGGGCGCCTCGGTGCCGATCGCCGCCACCGCGGCGGCCGGCTCCGGCGCGACCGTCTCCAAGGTCGAGTTCTTCGACCAGGACGGGTCCCTCGGCGCGGCCGACACCACGGCCCCGTACGGGCTGAACTGGACGCCCGCGGCGGCCGGCTCGTACTCGCTCTACGCCAGGGTCACCGACAGCACCGGCGCGACGGCCGAGTCCGCGCCGGTGGGCGTCACGGTGACGGCGGCGGCGAGCGTCGTGGCGAGCCCCACCGCGCTGACCGTCGCGCAGGGCGCGAAGGCCGCCTACGCGGTGAAGCTGTCGGAGGCCCCCTCCGGCTCGGTCACCGTGACGACGACCCGGACGGCGGGCAACTCCGGCCTGTCGGTGACCGGCGGCGGGACGCTGACCTTCACGCAGCAGAACTGGTCCACCGCCCAGAACGTGACGATCACCGCGGACGCCTCCGGGACGGGCCAGGCGACGTTCACCTCCGCCGCGTCCGGCTACACGGCCGCCAAGGTCACCGCCACCGAGGTGTCGACCTCCGGCGACGCCTACACCCAGCGGTTCCTCGACCAGTACAACAAGATCAAGGACCCGGCGAACGGCTACTTCAGCCCCGAGGGCATCCCGTACCACTCGGTGGAGACGTTCATGGTCGAGGCCCCCGACCACGGTCACGAGACGACGTCGGAGGCCTACAGCTACCTGATCTGGCTGGAGGCCATGTACGGCAAGGTCACGCAGAACTGGGCCCCCTTCAACGCCTCCTGGGCGCTGATGGAGAAGTACATGATCCCGACGCACGCGGACCAGCCGACGAACTCCTTCTACAACGCCTCCAAGCCCGCCACCTACGCCGCCGAGCATCCCGCGGTGAGCGACTACCCGTCGCTGATCGACGGCAACGTCCCGGTCGGCCAGGACCCGATCGCGAGCGAGCTGAAGTCCGCCTACGGCACCGACGACATCTACGGCATGCACTGGCTGCAGGACGTGGACAACGTCTACGGGTACGGCAACACCCCCGGCGGCGGCTGCGAGCAGGGTCCGAGCGCGGACGGCCCCTCCTACATCAACACCTACCAGCGCGGTTCGCAGGAGTCGGTGTTCGAGACCGTTCCGCAGCCGACGTGCGACAAGTTCGCCTTCGGCGGCCCCAACGGGTACCTCGACCTGTTCATCAAGGACTCCTCCTACGCCAAGCAGTGGAAGTTCACCGACGCGCCGGACGCCGACGCGCGCGCCATCCAGGCCGCGTACTGGGCGAACGCCTGGGCCAAGGACCAGGGCAAGTCGGGCGACGTCTCGGCCACCGTGGCCAAGGCGGGCAAGATGGGCGACTACCTGCGCTACTCGTTCTTCGACAAGTACTTCAAGAAGATCGGCGACTGCCACTCGCCCTCGTCCTGCCCGGCCGGGTCGGGCAAGGACAGCGAGCACTACCTGCTGTCCTGGTACTACGCGTGGGGCGGCGCGAACGACACGAACGCCGGCTGGGCCTGGCGCATCGGCGACGGCGCCTCGCACTTCGGCTACCAGAACCCCCTGGCCGCCTACGCGCTGGTGAACGACGCCGCGCTCGCGCCCAAGGGCGCGACGGCCAAGGCCGACTGGAGCAAGAGCCTCACCCGGCAGCTCCAGCTCTACAAGTGGCTCCAGTCCGCCGAGGGCGCGATCGCCGGAGGCGTCACCAACAGCTGGGAGGGCAGCTACAGCACGCCGCCGACCGGACTGACCGAGTTCTTCGGCATGGCCTACGACTGGCAGCCCGTCTACCACGACCCGCCGAGCAACCAGTGGTTCGGCTTCCAGGCGTGGTCGATGGAGCGCGTGGCCGAGTACTACCAGGTCTCCGGCGACGCGTCCGCCAAGGCGGTTCTCGACAAGTGGGTCGCCTGGGCGCTGTCGCAGACGACGGTCGACCCGTCCACGGGCGGGATCAAGATCCCTTCCACCCTCAAGTGGACGGGGCAGCCGGACGCGAACTGGTCGACCGCCACCGGGATGCCGCCCGCCAACACCGGGCTGCACGTCTCGGTGCAGGACTACACCGACGACGTCGGCGTGGCCGCCGCGTACGCCAAGACGCTGACGTACTACGCCGCCAAGTCCGGTGACGCCGCCGCCAAGCAGGCCGCCAAGGACCTGCTCGACGCCATCTGGAAGCACACCGACGCCAAGGGCGTCTCCGTCCAGGAGACCAGGTCCGACTACAAGCGCCTCGCCGACCCGGTCTACGTCCCCTCCGGCTGGAGCGGCAAGATGCCGAACGGCGACCCGATCAACTCCAGCTCGACCTTCATGTCCATCCGTTCCTTCTACAAGAGCGACCCCGACTACGCGCGCGCGTGGGCGTACGCCAGCGGCCAGAGTTCGACGGCGCCGGTGTTCACCTACCACCGCTTCTGGGCCCAGGCGGACATAGCCCTGGCCATGGCCGACTACGGCCGCCTCCTCGGGTGACCAACGCGCGAGGGCCCGTCGCGACGCCTGTCGCGACGGGCTCTCCGCTCGTCCAAGGGGCCCGCCACCAGGCGCGACGCCCGTGTATGCGAACATATGTTCGTGTCCGCCGGTGCGACGATCCTGCATGCCGACCTGGACGCGTTCTACGCGTCGGTCGAGCAGCGGGACGATCCCGCCCTGCGGGGGCGGCCGGTGATCGTCGGGACGGGCGTGGTCCTGGCGGCGAGCTACGAGGCCAGGGCGTGCGGCGTGCGGACGGCGATGAGCGGCGGGCAGGCCCGCCGGCTGTGCCCGCGGGCGGTCGTCGTCCGGCCGCGCATGAGCGCCTACAGCGCGGCGAGCAAGGCGGTCTTCGCGGTGTTCCGGGCCACGACGCCGCTGGTGGAGGGCCTGTCGATCGACGAGGCGTTCCTCGACGCCGACGGGCTGCGCCGCCCCCCGCCGGAGGTGGCCGTCCGGCTGCGGCGCGAGATCGCCGAGGAGGTCGGGCTGCCGATCACGGTCGGGGTCGCGCGCACCAAGTTCCTCGCCAAGGTCGCCAGCGGCGTCGCCAAGCCCGACGGGCTGCTGGTGGTGCCGCCGGACGGCGAACTGGAGTTCCTGCGCCCGCTGCCGGTGCGGCGGCTGTGGGGCGTGGGGCCCGCGACGGCGGCCAAGCTCGCCGGGTTCGGCGTGACGACGGTCGGGGACGTGGCCGCGATGCCGGAGTCCACGCTGGTGTCGATGCTCGGCCCGGGGGCGGGCCGCCACCTGTACGCGCTGGCGCACAACCGCGACCCGCGCCCCGTGCGGACGGGCGTGCGGCGGCGGTCGATGGGGGCGCAGCGGGCGCTCGGCCGCCGTGCCCGGTCGGCGGCGGAGCTGGACGCGATGCTCGTCGGGCTGGCCGACCGGCTCGGCGGGCGGCTGCGCAAGGCCCGCCGCGTCTGCCGGACGGTCACCCTCCGGCTGCGGTTCGGCGACTACGCCCGGGCCACGCGCTCGCACACGCTGGCCCAGGCCACCGCCGAGACCCCCGTGCTCCTGGCGGCGGCGCGGGGCCTGCTCGCCGCCGCCCGCCCGATGATCGACGAGCGCGGCCTGACGCTGATCGGCCTCTCGCTGGGCAACCTGCACGACGACGGCGCCGTCCAGCTCACCCTGCCGTTCGACCAGGCGATGGCGGTGGACGGCGCGGTCGACGGCGTCCGCGACCGGTTCGGCCAGTCCGCCATCACCCGCGCCGTGCTCCTCGGCCGGGACCAGGGCGACCCGGTGCCGCTGCTTCCCGACTGAGACGGCGCGCCCCCGCGGTCAGGACGGCTCGACGATCCCGAGGCCGTCCGCGCCGACCTGGACGGCGGACTCGTCCAGCGCCGACTCCGCGATCGGCTGGAGGCGGCCGTCCAGGTCGAGGACGGGGCTGGCCTCCTTGTACCAGGACTCGATCACCGCGTTGCCCCAGAAGTCGCGGCGGCGGTCGTCGTGCACGTTCCACCGGAACGTCTCGTGGTCCGGGTCGCCCGTGTAGTAGTCCGAGGTGTAGATCTCGACCCGGTGCCCGTCGGGGTCGCGGAGGTACACGTAGAAGGCGTTGGACACGCCGTGCCGCCCGGGGCCGCGCTCGATGTGGTGCTCCTTGCGCAGCGAGCCGAACACGTCGGCGGTGCGCAGCACCTGGTGGGACTCGTGCGTCGCCATCCCGACGTGGTGCAGCCGGGGGCCGGCGCCGCCGGTGAACGCGACGTCGTGCACGGTCTGCTTGCGGTACATCCACGCCGCGTAGAGCTCGTGCTCGTCGCCCTCGATCGTCTCCGAGCAGCCGAAGCCGAGGGACTTGTAGTGCTCGTAGGCGGCGGGGATGTCGGGCGTGCAGATGTTGAAGTGGTCCAGGCGCGCGATCTGCGCGCCGCGGTGCAGGTCGTAGCGCTGGATGAGGCGCTCCCCGCGCGCGATGTCGTGGAAGAACTCCACGGTGAAGCCGAGCGGGTCGACGACGCGGACGGCGTCCCCGACCCCGTGGGTCCCGGCCCCGGCGGGGACCCGCCGGACGGGCCGGCCGAGGGAGGCGAAGAACCGCTCGGCCCGGTCGACGTCCTCGGGCGTCCGGACCCGGTAGGCGATGTGGTCCAGGGCGGCGACGGGCCCGGAACGCAGGACGAGGGAGTGGTGGGTCAGCTCGTCGGTGCCGCGCAGGTACAGCGCGCCGGCGTCCTCGTGCTGGACGTGCAGGCCCAGCATGTCGACCCAGAACCAGCGGGCGGCGGCCAGGTCCGTGACGGCCAGTTGCGCGTACGCGGAGCGGATCACGTCGGGGGGTGTGGTCATCGTGGCTCCTGGGCGCCGAAGCGGGGCGTGTGCACCTCGCCGAGCATGACGTGCACGATCTTGGATTCGGAGAAGAAGTCGATGCTGTGCGCGCCGCCCTCACGGCCGAGCCCGGAGTCCTTCACCCCTCCGAAGGGAGTGCGCAGGTCACGGACGTTGTGCGAGTTGATCCAGACCATACCCGAGGCGACCCCGTGGGCGATGCGGTGGCCGCGGCGCAGGTCGTCGGTCCACACGTAGGCGGCGAGCCCGTAGCGGGTGGCGTTGGCCAGCTCCACCGCCTCGGCCTCGTCGTCGAAGGGCGCGACGGCCACGACCGGGCCGAAGATCTCCTCCTGGAAGATCCGGGCGTCCCGCGGGACGTCGGCGAACACGGCGGGCTGCAGGTAGTTGCCCTCCGGCAGGTGCCCCGGGCGGCCGCCGCCCGCGATCAGCCGGCCCTCCCGCCGGCCGACCTCGACGTACTCCAGCACCCGCGCGTAGTGCTCGGGGTGGACGAGGGCGCCGACCTCGGTGGCGGGGTCGGACGGCGGCCCGACCCGCACCTTCTCGGCGCGCTCGGCGAGCCGCCGGGTGAACTCCTCGTAGACGGGGCGTTCCACGAGCACGCGGGACCCGGCCGTGCAGCGCTCCCCGTTGAGCGAGAAGACGCCGAACACGACCGAGTCGAGCGCGGCGTCCAGGTCGGCGTCGGCGAACACGACGACGGGGGACTTGCCGCCGAGCTCCATGGACAGCGCTTTCAGGCCGTCGGCGGAGCACCGCATGATGTGCCGTCCGGTCTCGGTGGAGCCGGTGAACGACAGCAGCGGCACGTCCGGGTGGTCGACGAGCGCCTGCCCGGCGGCCTCGCCGACGCCGTGCACGATGTTGACCACCCCGGCGGGCACGCCCGCCTCGGTGAGGATCTCCGGCCACAGGCCCGCCGACAGCGGCGTCCACTCGGCGGGCTTCAGCACGAGCGTGCAGCCGGACGCCAGCGCCGGGGCGAGTTTCCAGCTCTCCAGCATGAACGGGGTGTTCCACGGGGTGATCAGCCCGGCGACGCCCGCGGGCGTCCGGACGACGTAGTTGAGCTGGGTGTCGCCGACCCGGTAGGCCTCCTCGCCGAGCGCGACGATCACGTCGGCGAAGTAGCGGAAGTTCTCGGCGGCGCGCCGGGCCTGGCCGCGGGCCTGGGTGATCGGCAGTCCGGAGTCGAAGGACTCCAGCTCGGCGAGCCGGTCCTCGCGCGCCTCGACGGCGTCGGCGACGCGGACGAGGATCGAGGCGCGCTCGCGGTTGCCGAGCGCGGCCCAGCCGGGGAACGCCGCGCGGGCCGCGGCCACGGCCCGGTCGACGTCGGCGGCCCCGCCCGCCGCGGCGGTGGCGTAGGGGGTGTTGGTCACGGGGTCGGCGACGTCGAAGACCGCGCCGTCGGCGCTGTCGGCGAAGGCGCCGCCGATCCAGTGCCGGATGCGGTCCGGCAGCCCGGCCGGGCGGGCGGGGGAGGAGGGGAGGGGCATCGTGCTCTCTTCCGGTTCGGTGCGGGAGGCTGGGCGGCGGGGTCAGATCCCCGCGGTGAGGTCGCCGCCCTGGTCGAGCAGCGCGCGGATGCGCGCCTGCGCCTCGGCGGAGGGCGGGGCGAGCGGCGGCCGGACGTGCCCGGAGGGGAGGCGGCCCCGCCGCTCCAGCACCCACTTGGCGGGGGCCGGGTTCGTCTCGACGAACAGCAGGTCCACGAGGGGGTGCAGCCGGTAGTGCAGGTCGCGGGCGGCGGCGTGGTCGCCGGCCGTCCACAGCTCGTACATGCGGGCGACCGCGGCGGGCGCGAGGTTGGCGACGGCGCTGACGAACCCGGCGCCGCCGAGGGCGAGCAGCGGCAGGCACAGCAGCTCGATGCCGGACCAGACGAGCAGCTCGGGCCCGCAGGCGTGCAGGACGCGGGAGAAGTGCTCGAAGTCCTTGGTCGTCTCCTTGATCCCGACGACGTTGTCGAAGTCGGCGAACAGCCGGCGGACGGTCTCGGGCGCGATGTCCACGGCCGTCCGGGACGGCACGTTGTAGATCACCAGTGGCAGGTCGGGGAACTCCCGCGCCACGGCCGCGTACCAGTCGTACAGGGCCTGCTGGGTGGGCCGCGCGTAGTACGGGGTGATCACCAGGGCGGCGTCGGCGCCGGCGTCGCGGGCCGCGGCGGTGATCTCCAGCGTCTCCTCCAGCCTGGCCGAGCCGGTGCCGGGCAGGAACGGGACGCGGTCCGCGACCTCGCCGGCGGCGGTGCGGATCGCCGCGATCCGCTCGGCGGCGGTCTGGCTGCTCGGCTCCCCGGTGGAGCCGCCCAGCGAGATCCCGTGCGAGCCGGACTCCAGCTGCCAGCGGATCAGCCCGCGCAGCGCGTCGTGGTCGACGCCGCCCTCCGCGGTGAACGGTGTGACGACGGGCGCGATCGACCCGCGGATCGCGGCCGGATCGGTGCGGAACTTCAACTCATCGCTCCTCGGTTGGCGGGCGGTTCGGCTGTGAGTCGGGTACTGCTGTGAGGCGGGTACTGCTGTGGGGGCGGGTCAGCGCCCGTCGCGGCGCCAGGCCAGGTAGGCCTCCCGCCAGCGCGGACCGAGCGGGTACAGGCCCTCGACGGGCTCGCCGGCGGCGACGCGCTCGGCGATGAAGCGCTCCTGCGCCTCCTGCTCGGCGGCGTCCTCGGCGAGCCCGCGCACGAGGTCCGGCGGGATGACGACGACGCCGTCGGCGTCGCCGACCAGGACGTCGCCCGGCTGGACGAGCGCGCCGCCGCAGGCGATCGGCAGCCCGGTGTCCCAGGGGACGTGGCGCCGCCCGAGCACGGCCGGGTGCGCGCCCGCGTGGAAGACCGGCAGGTCCAGTCCGGCCACGGCGGCGCTGTCGCGGAGCCCGCCGTCGGTGACGACCCCGGCCGCGCCGCGCCGCAGGGCCCGCAGCGCGAGGATGTCGCCGATCGTCCCGGAGGAGGCGTCGCGGCGCGCGTCCATGACCAGCACCTGGCCCGGACGCAGTTCCTCCACGGCCCGCTTCTGGGCGTTCATGCCGCCGCCGTACCGCTCGAACAGGTCCTCGCGGAGCGGCAGGTAGCGCAGTGTGTGCGCGATCCCGACCATCTTCACCGCGTCCCCGCCGGCCGGGTGGACGCCGTCGACGGACATGTGCTGCAGGCCGCGCTTGCGCATCTGGGCACTGAGCGTGGCGGTCGACAGGCTCCGCAGCGCGGTCGCGGTCGCCTTGTCCAGGACGGGCTCGCGCACGTAGGCCGGGCCCCAGGCGTCGGCCCGGACGGCGTCGTCCACCTTCGGCATGGCGCCCCACTGGGGGAGCGGATCCGCGTCCACGACCGGGTTGGACAGGCGTCCGGTGGTGGCGGATCCTGCGGTCACCTCGACCTCGACGACGTCGCCGGGGGAGGCGACCGAGGCGCCGGCGGGCGTGCCGGTGAGGATGACGTCCCCGGCTTCGAGGGTGACGAGCCGGGAGAGGTCGGCGACCAGGTCGGCGAAGGGGAACAGAAGGGTGTCGCTGGTGTCGTCCTGGACGACCTCTCCGTTCACCCAGGTGCGGACGCGCAGCGCGCGCGGGTCCAGGTCCCGCGCGTCGAGGAGCCGCGGGCCGATGGGGGTGAAGCCGTCCGAGCCCTTGGAGCGCAGGTTGGAGCCCCGGTCGGCGTAGCGCAGGTCGTGGACGCCGGCGTCGTTGGCGGCCGTCACCCAGCCGACGTGCTCCCAGGCGTCCGCCGGCGCCACGCGGTGCGCGCGCCGCCCGACGACCAGGGCGATCTCGCCCTCGAAGGTCATCAGCTCGCATCCCGCGGGGCGGTTCAGCGGGTCGCCCGTCCCGGCGAGCGAGGACGGCGGCTTGAGGAAGTAGGACGGCTCGGCGGGGATCCGGCCGCGCTCCCTCGCCCGGGAGGGGAAGTTGAGGTGCACGGCGATGATCTTCGAGGGCCGGTTGCCCAGGGGGTGCGGCACGGGGCTCTCTCCTGTGACGGGACGGGGCCGGACCCCGCGGACGAGGTCACAAGGAAATCGTATATGAAGTCATGCACGATGACGAGGGTAGGGCCGTCCTGACTTCGATCGTTCCAATCGAGGGCCGGACGCGACGGGAGACGAAGTCCCCGCGCAGTATGATCGAAAATCGTATGCGAAATCCTCTAGGAGGTGCTTGACGGATGCGCGACCTCGCCGTTCGCACGTTCACGCCGGACAGCCCGGCGGACGCCCCGCCCGTGCTGCTCGTCCACGGCTTCGGCTCCGACGGGCGGGCCGACTGGATCGAGACCGGGATGGTCGGCGCCCTGACCGCCGTCGGGCGGACCGTCCTCGTCCCGGACCTGCCCGGCCACGGCGAGAGCCCGGCGCCGGCCTCGCCGGACGCGGCCGCCGCGCCCGCGGTCGCCGCCGCCCTGGTGTCCGCCGTGGACCGGGCGGGGGCCGGGACGTTCGACGTGGTCGGCTACTCCCTGGGCGCCAGGATCGCGTGGGAGCTGCCGTCGGCCGCCCCGGGACGGGTGGAACGCTCTGTCCTCGGCGGGTTGAGCCCTGTCGAGCCCTTCAGCGCCGTCGACATCGACGCGTTCCGCCGCGCCGTCCGGGAGGGCGCGGAGTGCGACGACCCGTTCACCGGCGCCATCGCGGCCATGGTCAGGGCGCAGGGCGACCGCGCCGCCGGGCTCGCGCTCTGCGTCGAGGGCCTGCGCGCGACGCCGTTCGAGGGCGGTCCGTGGAACGCGAAGGTTCTTCCCGTCTTCGTCGTCGGAGAGAATGATGAGCTGACACGAGGAATCGGCCGGCTCGCCGAGGAGCTCGGCGAGGCGGAACTGGTCACCGTGCCCGGCGCCCACCACGAGGTGCTGGGCGGGCCGCACTGGCGTGTGGCCGTCCTGGACGCGCTGTCGCGGTGACCGGGCCGGCGAACACGTCCGGGGGGCGCGGGCCGAGGATGAGGAGAACCGGGTGAGTGCCGCGAAGAAGCAGGACCAGACCAAGGAGAGCAAGGCCGAGTTCTGCTACGAGCTGCTGCGGTCGCGCATCCTCGAAGGCACCTACGTGCCCGGATACCGGCTGGTGATCAACCAGCTCGCCCAGGAGACCGGGGTCAGCACGATCCCGCTGCGCGAGGCGCTGCGCCGGCTGCAGTCCGACGGGCTCGTGGAGGTGGTGCGCAACGTCGGCGCCCGCGTCGCGGTCTTCGACGCCGAGCAGGTCGAGCACACGCTGCAGATCCTCGCCCGGCTGGAGGGCTACGCCACCGCGATCTCCGCGCCGCTCATGACGGCCGCGCACATCGACGCCTCCCGCAAGATCAACGACCGGATGGTGGAGGCGCTGGAGGAGTTCGACCCGACCGCGTTCACCGCGCTCAACCGCGAGTTCCACTTCTCGATCTACGAGCACTGCCCGGACGCGCACCTGCGCTCCCTGCTCGAGGCCGAGTGGACGCGGCTGGACCACATGCGCCGCTCGACCTTCAGCTACGTCCCCGGCCGCGCCCGCCGCTCCGTGGTCGAGCACGGGCAGATCCTCGACCTCATCGCCGGCGGCGGCGACCCGGCCGAGATCGAGCGCATCGCCTGCGCGCACAAGAACGCCACCGCCGACGCCCTCCACAGCGCGCACCCCGTCCCGCACAAGTGACCTGAGAGCCGAACGCGCCGTTCCCACCGGGCGAGTGATGGGGAACGGCGCGTTCGGGTCCCGGACGCCGGTGCGGGCCGGCGTGCTTCCGCGCGGCTACACGAGCAACTGGCCGCCGTCCACCTGGATCACCGCGCCGGTGATGTGGTCGGCCTGGCCGGAGGCGAGGAACAGCACCAGCGGGGCGATGTCGCCGGTCGTGGCGATCCTGCCGAGCGGAATGCGGGACTCCCAGGCGGCGCGGGCCTGCGGGTCGTCCATCAGCCCGGCCGTCATCGGCGTGTGGACGGGCCCCGGCGCGACGCCGTTGACCCGGATGCCGTGGCCGGCGAGCTCCAGGGCGGCGGTGCGGGTGAGGGCGTCCACGGCCGCCTTGGTGGCCTCGTAGTGGCCGAGGCCCGCGGTGGGCTGGCGGGCGCCGATCGAGCTGATGTTGACGATGCGGCCGCGCGTGCCGTTCTGGATCATCTGGCCGGCGACCACCTGGGTGACGGTGAACGTGCCGCGCAGGTTGACCGCGACGACCGTGTCGAACACCTCCAGGGGCAGGGAGGTCAGCGGGCCGCCGCCCGCCACCACGCCGGCGTTGTTGACCAGCACCTCGATCGGGCCGAGCGCCCCGGTCGCCTCGGCGACCCCGGCGGAGACGGAGCCGGCGTCGGTGACGTCCATGGCGACGGCGCGGACGCCCAGTTCCCCGGCGGCGCGCGCGGCGGCTCCGGTGTCCCGGTCGGCGATCGCCACCCGGTCGCCGGCCGCGGCGAACGCGGCGGCGACGGCGCGGCCGATGCCGCTGGCGCCGCCGGTGACGAGGACGGCGCGCCCGGCGCTCACCGGGCCTCCGCGATGATGACCCGGGGGCTGGCGGGCAGGGCACGGGTCTCGACCGGCTCCCAGCCCGCGGCGGTCAGCCAGCCGCGCACCTCGGCCTCGGGATAGACGACGGTGCCGTCGATGACGAGGTACTCGCCCGCGTGCAGCGCGTCGATGACCCGCTGGTCGGGGTCGTCGTCCAGGAAGAAGTCGAGCAGGACGAGCATGCCGCCGGGGGCCGCGGCGCGCCGGGCCCGCCGGATCATCTCCTGGTTCCGCTCGGCGTCGAAGCGGTGGACGACGTGCTCCAGCAGGACGAGGTCGAACCCCTCGGGGACGTCGCCGGTGAGCGGGTCGGCTTCCACGACCTCGCTGCGCCCGCCGAGCCCGGCGTCGAGCAGGGCCTTGCGGGCGAACTCGGTGAACTGGCCGGGCGCGAGGAACGTCCCGTGCGCCTGCCGGGCCGAGCGGAGCGCCTCGACGAGGAACGCGGCGGACAGGCCGCCGTAGTCCAGGATCCGGGAGTACCGGGTGAAGTCGAAGTTCTCCGCGAGCATCCTGGCGTGCAGCGCGTTGTAGGTCATCACGCCGTTCATGAACGTCTGCATCCGGTCGCCGGCGAGGTCCAGGGGCCGCGGCTCGGCGCTGGCCGCGGTGGCGCCGAAGCCGAGCCAGTGCGGGTAGCTGATCGCGTCCAGGAAGGCCAGGAAGGGGCGCAGGTCGACGCCGTCGCCCTCGCCGGACAGGTAGGCCGCGGCGGCGGGGGAGTTGGCGTAGCGGCCGCTCTCCCGCGCCAGCAGTCCGAGGCCGGCGAGCGCGTCGCCGAGGATCCGGGCGCTGCGCTCCGGCATCCCCGCCCGGCCGGCCAGCTCGGCCGCGGTGGCCGGCCCGCCCGCGAGCGCGGCGAACACGCCCGCCTCGCTCGCCGCGAACAGCTGCTTGGCGGCCATGTAGCCGGTGGCGACGCCGAGGATGCCCGAGGGGTCCGGTGAGGAATGCGCCATGGAAGTGGTCTCCTTCGCGGTAAGAATATGCCAGATGCTATACGATCGTTGCGTCAGCGGCCAGGGGGCCCGGCCCACGGCCGATCTTCCTCATCGGAGGTCATGATGGAGTTCGCAGAACGGGCGCCGCGCAGGCGCCTCGGCGTGGGCGGACCGGAGGTCCCGCTCCTGGCGCTCGGCTCCTGGAACACCTGGGACCGCATGGACCGCGACGACGCGGCCGAGCTGCTGCGCCTCGCCGTCGACCGCGGCGTCGACCTGTTCGACGTCGCCCACTACGACTTCGGCCCGCACGCGGAGAACGCCCAGACGGACGTGCTGTTCGGGCAGGCCGTCCGCGACGCCGGGCTCGCGCGCGAGGACTATCTGCTGTGCGGCAAGCTCTGGCTCTGGGAGTACCCCGCGTCCTCGTTCGCCGAACAGATGCAGGTCTCCCTCGGCCGGATCGGCGTCGACCGCGCCGACATGGTCGTGGTCGGCGACTTCGCGGAGCGCCCCGACCTGCGCGCCGTGGTGACGGACGTGGCGGAGCAGGTCCGCGCGGGCAGGTTCGCCCATTGGGGCGTCAACAACTGGTCTGCCGGTGACGTGCTGTTCGCCTGCCGTTTCGCCGCCTCCGAGGGCCTCGTGCCGCCCTCGTTCGCCCAGCTGAAGTACAGCCTGGTCCGCCGCTCGGTGCCCGAGGGGGCGCCCTTCGGCGGGCTGTTCACCGGCGAGGGCCTCGCCCTGCAGGCGTCGGACGTCCTGGAGGGCGGCATCCTCGCCGGGAAGCCGCACCCCGAGCGCAAGATCGGCGCCGACCCGGGAGGGATCCGCGACCGGATCCGCGCCGTCGTGCCCGAGGTCCGGAGGATCGCCGACCGGTTCGGCGCCACGCCCGCGCAGCTCTCCATCGCCTACTGCCTGGCCAACCCCGCGGTGGCGAACGTCCTGGTCGGGGTCACGAGGGCGGCGCAGCTGGAGGACAACCTCGCCGCCCTGGCCCTGTGCGCCCGGCGCGGCGACGAGCTGCGCGCCGCCCTCGCCGGGCTGTGGCTGGACAAGGACGTGGTCGACCCGGCGGCGTCGTGGGGCGCCGACGCTCCCGTTCGCGCCTGACGCCGCGCGCCCTAGACCTCGTAGACGACCTCGCCGTCGAGGACGGTCATCGTCACCGGCAGCGAGGGCAGGTCCCGGGGCTCCACGCCGAACAGGTCGCCGCCGAGCACGCACAGGTCGGCGGCCTTGCCCGGCTCGACGGAGCCCTTGACGTCCTCCTCCCCGTCCTGCCGGGCGGGCGCGGCGGTGTACGCCCGCAGCGCCTCGGCCACCGCGAGCCGCTGCGCCGCGCCCCGCACGGAGCCGTCCAGGCCGCGGCGGGTGACCGCCGCGGCCATCCCCGCGCGCCAGTCCGGGGTGAGGACGGGGGAGTCGGAGCTGAGGCACAGCGGGACGCCCGCGTCGAGCGCGTCCCGCAGCGGCCAGGCGTCCCGCAGGGCGTCCTGCCCGAGCGCCGCCGCGAGCATCGGCTCGGTGGCCACCGGGATGCCCGCCTGGGTGTTCAGCCCGATCCGGTTCGAGGCGAGGACGGTCAGCGTCGCGGGGGAGAGCAGGTCGCCGTGGATGACGTAGTGCCGGGCGTCCCGGCCGTCCCGGGCCAGGGCCGCCGCGAGCGCGTCCGCCACGACGCGCGTCGCGCGGTCGCCCGTGGCGTGCACGCCGATCTGGTGCCCGGCGTCGTGCGCCGCGTCGATCATCGTCCGCAGGGCCGCCTCCCGCTCGGCGTCGGAGCCGCCGTCGACCAGCAGGGCGCCGTGCGAGCCGTCGGTGTAGGGGCGGTCGGTCCAGGCGCTGCGCATCGGGGGAATGCCGTCGGCGAAGATCTTCACGCCCGCGACCCGGAACCGGCCCGGGACGCCGGCGGGCGGCCTGAAGTCGCGCAGGCCCCCCAGTAGATCCTCCGCCGTGCTGCGGCCGTCCAGCTCCCCGAACAGCATCAGCGCGGTGACGCGGGCCTTCAGCCGGCCCTCGCCGGCCAGGTCGGCGTAGTCGTGCAGGGCGTCCGAGCCGAAGCAGCCGCTCGGGCCGCCGTCCTCGCCCGGGCCGAGGCCGGGCTCGGTGTAGCTGGTGATCCCGAGCGAGGCCAGCAGGTCGGCGGTGCGCAGGATCGCGCGGCGCCGGTCCCCGGCGGTCTCCAGCCGGGACGGCGCCTCGTGCGCGTGCCCGCCGGTGGCGGCAAGCTGGTCCATCAGCAGCTTCGGCCACATGGCGCCGAGCCACACTCCGTGCAGGTGCGAGTCGTTGATACCCGGCAGCACCGAGCGGCCGTCCAGCCGGACGACGCGGGTCCGGGGGCCGATCAGGGGCGCGACCTCGCCCGCCGTGCCCACGCGGGCGATGCGGCCGCCGCGCACGGCGACCGCCTGCGCGATGCGGTCGCGGGCGTCGACCGTGTGGACCCGGCCACCGGTCAGGACGAGGTCGGCGGCGGAAACATCCGGCATATCCTGCTCCAACTCTGGACACCGTCGATGGGCTGCAATTAACGTACACGGAATCAGATACGATTTTGGAGTGCCCGGCCGGGAGGCGCGGGCACACCGGGCCTTCGGAGGTAAACGATGCCCCTGGATCCCGAGGCGCAGCGGATCATCGACCGCACCCCCGCCGAGGACCCGAGCGGCGGCGCCCCGCTGGACGCGGCGGCCATGCGGGAGGGGTTCCGCCGGATGTGGGCGGTGCCGGACGACCTCCCGCCCGTGGGCTCCGTGGCCGACACCGCGATCCCCGGCCCGGCCGGAGACATCCCCGTCCGGGTCTACACCCCCGAGGGGGAGGGCCCCTTCCCGGCGTTCGTCTGGTTCCACGGGGGCGGGTGGACGATCGGCGGCCTCGACGAGAACGAGTACTCCTGCCGCGCCGTCTGCGCCGCCGCGGGCGCCGTGGTGATGTCCGTCGACTACCGGCTGGCCCCCGAGAACCCGTTCCCGGCCGCGGCCGACGACGCCTACGCCGCCGTCCGCTGGGTCGCCGAGCACGGCGAGCGCATCGGCGCCGACCCCTCCCGCGTCGCCGTGGGCGGCGAGAGCGCGGGCGGCAACCTCGCCGCCGTCGTCGCGCTCAAGGCGCGCGACCTCGGCGGGCCGGAGCTGGCTCTGCAGGTGCTCGTCTCCCCGGTCCTCGGCCACCCCGACGAGGGGCGCGCCTCCTACCGCGAGTACGCCGAGGGCTACTTCCTCTCCAAGGCCAGCATGGACTGGTTCTTCACCACCTACCCCAAGGACGAGCGCGACCTGGAGGACCCCTACCTGCTGCCCCTGCGGGCCAAGAGCTTCGCCGGGCTGTGCCGGGCGCTCGTCCTCGAAGCCGAGTGCGACGTGCTCCGCGACGAGGGCGAGGAGTACGCGGTGCGGCTCAAGGACGCGGGCGTCCAGACCGACCTCGTCCGCTACGACGGCATGATCCACGCGTTCTTCGGCCCGCTCGCCACCGAGCTGTCGGTGGCGAAGGACGCCCAGGCCCGGACGGCCGCCGCCCTGCGCTCGGCCTTCGGCACGGACGGCGAGTGATGACCGCTCCGGCTCTCGCCCTCGACGGCGTCGGCGTGGACCGGGCCGAGGTCCCGGTCGTGCACGAGGTCACGCTCGACGCCGCGCCGGGCGCGGTCACCGTGATCCTCGGCGCGAACGGCGCCGGCAAGACGACGCTGATGGACGGCATCGCCGGCCTGGCCCCCGTCAGGTCCGGCACCATCCGGCTGGACGGCGCCGCCATCGAGAGACTCGCCCCCTACAAGCGGGCCCGCGCCGGCCTCGGCTACGTCGAGCAGGCCCGCACCACGTTCCGCACGCTCACCGTCGAGCAGAACCTCATCGTCTCCCAGCGGGGCGACGGCGACCTCGGCACCGTCTACCGGCTCTTCCCGGAGCTGGAGAAGAGGCGGAGCCTGCAGGCCGGGTACCTGTCCGGCGGCGAGCAGCAGATGGTCGTGCTCGGCCGGGCCCTGGTCTCGGCTCCCAAGGTCGTGCTGATCGACGAGATGTCGCTCGGCCTCGCCCCGCTGGTGGTGCGCCGGCTGATGTCCACGGTCGGCGAGCTGGCCGGGATGGGCATCGCGGTCGTGCTGATCGAGCAGTTCGCGAACCTCGCGCTGGACGTCGGCACCCACGCCCACGTCCTGCGCAAGGGACGCGTGGTCTTCTCCGGGCCGTGCGGCGAGCTGCGCGGCGACGAGCGGCGCCTGCACCGGCTCTACTTCGGCGGGCCGCCGGTCGGCGCCGCCGGCGCGGGCGCCGGGGCGGCGGAGGGCGGGCCTCGATGAACCTGGTCGACAAGCGCGGCCTCGGCACCGGTCTCGGCATCGCGGTGCTCGCCTGCGCGCTGCTCCCGCTGGTCCTGCCGCCGTACTGGATCTACCTGGCGATCAGCGCCGTGATCAGCGCGGTGATCATGCAGAGCTTCGGGGTGATCGTCGGACGGGCCGGCGTCATGTCGCTGTGCCAGATGTCGTTCGCCGCGATCGGCGCCTGGGTGGTGCTGCGGCTGAACGTGGCGGACGCGCCGGGCGGCTTCTACCTGTGGCTGCTTCTCGGCGGCCTGGCCGCCGTCCCCGTCGGCGTCGCCATCGGACTGCCCGCGCTGCGCATCCGCGGCGTCAACCTCGCCGTCGTCACCTTCGGGTTCGCGGTCAGCACCGACATCGTGCTGAACGTCAACCCGTTCCCCGGCGCGGCCGACCTGACGATGCTGGAGCGGCCCGCCCCCTTCGACACCGACGGCGGCTACTTCGTCTTCACGGTGATCGTGTTCACCGTGCTGGCCGTCGCCCTCGGGATCATCGGCCGGACCCGGCTCGGGCTGTCCTGGTACGAGCTGCGGCACTCCGAGCGGTCCGCCGCGGCGCACGGCGTCTCGGTGGCGCGCGGCAAGCTCGCCGCGTTCGCGATCAGCGCGTTCGTCGCCGGGATCGGCGGCGGGCTGCTGGTCGGCCAGCTGAGCCTGGTGGTCCCGCAGAACTTCGCGATGGGCCAGTCCCTCGCGCTGTTCGCCGTCGCCATCATGATCGGCCCGCACCACCCGGAGGGCGCCGTGCTCGGCGGGATCTTCGGCGCGGTGATGGCGACGATCATGGAGAAGGTCTCGCTGCCGCAGGACTTCGGCGGCGTGCTGTTCGGCGCCGGCGCCCTGCTCGCGCTGCGCAGCGGGCTCAGCCAGACCGACCTGACCCGGATGCGCAGGCGGGAGCGCGACGCCCGGAAGATCCTCAAGGAGGCCGAGGATGCGCCCGCCCCCGAGGACGCGCCCGCCGCCGAGGAGGCCGGATCCCTCCCGGCGCCCGCGCCCGCGCCCGGGCCCACCGGCGACCGCGCACCGGTGCTGGCGGTTCAGGGGCTCACCGTCAAGTTCGGCGAGGTCGTGGCGCTGGACGCCGTCGACCTGACCGTCCCCGAGGGCGCGGTCGTCGGGCTCATCGGCCCGAACGGCGCCGGAAAGTCGACGTTCATCGCGGCGGTCAGCGGTTTCGTCGCGGGCTACGGGGGCGCGGTCGAGCTGGCCGGGCGGCGGCTGGACGGACTCGGGCCGAGCCGCCGCGCCGTGCTCGGCCTTCGCCGCACCTTCCAGACCACCGCGATCGCGCCCGAGCTCAGCCTGTACGACTACCTGACGATCGGCGCCGGCCGGCGGCTGCCGCGGGCCGAGGCCGACGAGCTGCTGGAGTTCTTCGGCTGCCCGCCCGGCCAGGTCCCGGTGTCGATCGTCGACGCCGGCACCCGGCGCCTCCTGGACGTCGCCGCCGCGGTCGCGGCGCGGCCGAAGGTCGCGCTGCTGGACGAGCCCGCCGCCGGCCAGTCCGCCGCCGAGTCGCTGCGCCTCGCCAGGCGCCTGGCGGCCGTGCCCGCGGCGTTCGGGGTCTCGGTCCTGCTCGTCGAGCACGACATGGAGCTCGTCCAGGCCACCTGCGAGCAGGTCACGGTCCTGGACTTCGGCCACGTCATCGCCTCCGGCCCCACCGGCGAGGTCCTGGAGGACCCCGCCGTCCGGGCCGCCTACCTCGGCGCCGCCGACGTCCCGGCGTCCTGACCGTCCCGTACCCCTCACCCACCCCTCCCCGCGAAGCAAGGGCCTCAGCGATGAAGCGCACTTTCACGACGGCGGCCGCGGCCGCGCTCGCCCTCTCACTCACCGCCGCCGGATGCCGGTCCTCCGGCGGGTCCGACGGCCCGATCAAGGTCGGTTCGATCAACGGCATCACCGGGCTGTTCCAGACCCCGGAGGTCCCCAAGGCCGTCAAGGCGGTGTTCGACGAGGTCAACGCCGCGGGCGGCATCAACGGCCGCAAGCTGCGGCTGGTCGCCAAGGACGACGCGATGGACCCGGCGCGCGCCGGCCAGGCCGCCCGCGAGCTGATCAAGTCCGAGGGCGTGGTCGCCCTGGCCGGCTCGTCCAGCGCCGTGGACTGCGGCCTCAACCGCGCCACCTACAGCAAGGAGAAGATCGTCTCGATCCCCGCGGTCGGCGTCGACCCGTCCTGCTTCACCAGCCCCAACATCGCCCCCGTGAACCCCGGCCCCTACGCGCTGACCACGGCGATGCTGTACTACGCGTCCGAGACGCTCAAGCACGACAGGGTCTGCATCGACTACACCGTCCTGCCCGGAAGCGGCGGCGGCATCGAGAACGCCATCAAGGCGTGGAGCGACCTCACCGGCAAGTCCCTCGCCCACAAGAACCTCGCCGTCGGGCAGGGCGACCCGACCCGCTACCTCGTGGCGGACAAGAACGCCGGCTGCCAGGCGGTCCTCTACAACGCGACCGTCGGGCCCTGGTTCGCGCAGGCCAGGACCCAGGGCATGCAGAACGTCGACTTCATCCTCGCGGCCAACAGCTACACCGACGCCAACGCCAAGGTGATCCCGGCGGACATGAACGCCTACGCGGGCACCGAGTGGCAGCCCTACACCGACCCGACCCTGCCGGGCAACGAGCGCTGGTCCAGGCTCGTCGACCGGAACGGCATCCAGAAGACGGCGTTCAGCCAGGGCGCCGTCATGGCCGCGGACGTGTTCGTGCAGGTCCTCAAGGGCATCAAGGGCGACATCACCCGCGAGTCGGTCACCAAGGCGTTCAAGGAGATGAAGCCGATCGACTACCCGATGGCCGGGAGCCCGTGGGTGTTCGGGCCCGGCGGCGAGCACAGCCCCATCAAGGGCAGCCAGTTCGTCAAGGCGGACAAGGGCGGCTGGAAGGTGCTGCCCGGCGGCTTCACCGTCCCGACCAAGAAGTAGCCGTCCCGCCGCCGGGCGCGCGCGGCACCCCCGCGCGCGCCCGGCCCCACCCGGAGGTATCCGATGGTGAACTCTGTGATCGCCGGGCTGACCAGCGGCGGCGGTTACGCCCTGCTCGGCCTGTGCGTCGTGCTGACCTACCGGCTCGTCGCGGTGGTCAACTTCGCGATGACGGCGGTCGGCGCCATGGGCGCCTTCGTGATGGTGTCGCTCACCGACAAGGGCCTGAACGTCTGGCCGGCCCTGCTCGCCGGCGCCGTCACCGCCGCGCTGCTGTCCGGGCTGCTCGGCGCCGCGCTCGTCCGCTGGTTCGCCGGGCACCGCGAGCGGACCAAGGCCGCCGTCACCGTCGCGCTCTACGTGGCGCTCACCGCGATCGGGCTGCGCCTGTTCGGCGGCAACAGCACCGGCGCGCACCGCTTCCCGTCCCCGTTCGCCGACCCGGTCTTCACGGTCGGCGGCGTGGTCGTCCCGCAGTCGGTGCTGGTGTCGCTGGGGTTCGCGCTGCTCATCACGCTCGCCGTCGGGCTCATGCTGACCCGCACGCGGCTCGGGCTGAAGCTGCAGGCCCTGTCCGAGCGGCCGAGCACCGCCGAGGTCGTCGGCATCCCCGCCCCGCTGCTCGCCGTGGGGGTCTGGTCCGGCGTCGGGGCGATCACGATGCTGGTCATCGTGCTCGTCGCGCCCCGGCTCGGCGGCGACTACGCCACCCTGGCCGGGCTGATCAGCACGGCGCTGGCCGTCGCGATGGTCGGCGCGTTCCGCAGCCTGCCGCTGACGCTCGTCGGCGGTCTCGTCCTGGGCTGCCTGGAGGGCCTGTCGTCCTCCCTCAGCTCCATCCAGAAGTACCAGGGCGTCGTGCCCTTCCTGGTGATCCTCGTGCTCCTGTGGTGGCGCAGCCGCCGCGAGGTCTGGGACACCGCGCACAGCCGATAGAGAAACGAGCGAAGATGCCACAACCGGCCTCCACCCGGGCCGCCGTGCTCCGCGAGCACGGCGCCGAACTGAGCCTCGAGGAACTGCCGCTGCCCGCCGAGTGCGAGCCCGGCGCCGCGGTCGTCCGGGTCGACTGCGCCACCCTGTGCGCGACGGACGTGCACCTGTGGTCCGGCGCCATGACGTTCCCGGAGATGCTGCCGATCGTCCTCGGCCACGAGATGACGGGCACCGTCTGCGCCGTCGGGACCGGCACCCGCGACGCCCTCGGCCGCGACGTCAGGGTCGGCGACCGCATCGGCTGGTCGGAGTCGGTCTGCGGCCACTGCTACGGCTGCACCGTGCTGCGCAACCCTGTCGCCTGCGCCGAGCGCGGCTACGGCTTCCTCCTGCGCGCCGACCGGTTCCCCTACGCCACCGGCGGGCTCGCGGGCCACAACTACGTGACGCCCGGAGCGCTCAAGCTCGTCCTGCCCGACGACGTGAAGGACACCTGGGCGGCCTCGGCCGGCTGCGCGGTCAAGACCGTCCTGCACGCCTTCGACCGCGCCGGGGGAGTGCGGCCCGGATCGACCGTCGCCGTCCAGGGCGCGGGCGCGCTCGGGATCGTCGCCACGGCCGTGGCGAGCGTGTCCGGCGCCGGCCGGGTCATCACGATCGGCGCGCCCGACGCGCGCCTGGAGCTGGCCCGCCGCTTCGGGGCCGACCTGACCGTCGGGCTGGACGGCGACGCCGACTCCCGCGTCGCGGCCGTCATGGAGGCCACCCAGGGCCGCGGCGCCGAGCTGGTCCTCGACCTCGCCGGGGCGCCCGGCGTCGGCGCCGAGGCGGTCGGCATGGCCGCGTTCGGCGGCCGGTTCGTCGTCGTCGGCAGCACCGGCCCGCGGCCCGAGCCGCTCGCCCTCGGCGCGATCATGGGTAAGGAGCTGGACGTGCTCGGCTCGCTGAACGGCGACGTCGGCGACCTGCACCGCTCCGTCGAGTTCCTGCGCAGGTTCCAGGACCGCTTCGCCTGGGACGACCTGTTCGGCGCCCCCGGCGGCCTCGGCGACGCGTCCGGCGCGCTCGCGGCGATGGCGCGGCAGGAGCAGGTCAAGGCCGTCATCAATCCCAACCGATAGGAAACCCCGTGCCCACGCAGATTCCCCGCCGCCGGCTCGGCGCCGCCGGGCCCGAGGCGTCCGTGCTGTCCCTCGGCTCCTGGCACACCTACGACCGGATGGACTTCGCCGACTCCGTCGCCATGGTCCGCCACGCCGTCGACTCCGGCCTCGACCTCTTCGACGTCGCCGTCTACGGGATGCCCGGCCACCCGCCGGTGTTCACCGACGTGCTGTTCTCCGCGATCGTGCGCGCCGCCGGGATCGCCCGTGACGACTACCTGCTGTCCACCAAGCTGTGGCTGGAGGGGTACCCCGGGCGGACGCTGCGCGACCAGCTCACGGGGGCGCTGTTCCGCGTCGGCGCCGACCACGCGGACGTGGCCGTCCTCGGCGACATCCGCCGCGACGACATCGACCTGCGGCGGCTCGCCGAGGACCTCGCCGCGCTGGAGAAGGAGGGGCTTCTCGGCTGCTGGGGCGTCAACAACTGGTCCGCCACGGCCATCCGGACGATCCGCGGGCACGCCCTCGCCGCGGGCTCCCCGGGCCCGCAGCTCGCTCAGCTGAAGTACAGCCCGTGCCGGCGAGCCATCCCCGACGGCGAGCCCTTCGCCGCCGTCTTCGCCGAGGGCGTGGCCATGCAGGCGTCGGACGTCCTGGAGGGCGGCATCCTCGCCGGGAACATCGAGCCGTCCCGGCAGATCGGACGGGACCCGGGCGGGATCCGCTCCCGCATCCAGGAGGCCGCCGGGGGCATCGCCGCGCTCGGCGCCGCGCTGGACGCCACGCCGGCGCAGTTGTGCATCGCCTTCACGCTCACGCATCCCGCGACCGCGACCGTCCTCTTCGGCGCCAGCGGCACGCGGCAGCTGACCGACAACATCGCGGCGCTGGACGTGCTCGAGCGCGTCGGCGCGGAGCGTCTGCGGGCCCTGATGGAGCCCTTCTGGGCGGACCGCGACGTCGTGGACCCCGAAGGCCCGTGAGCCGCGGGCGGTGAGCCGCGTCCGGACCGGCGGGGGCGGTCCGGACGCGCGCCGCCTGACGCCCCGGTGATCGCCGGCACGCCTCGCGCATCGATCGGGTAACGCCGCCCCGGGGGCGGGCCCCGCGTCGGGGAGGATGCCGGTGCGCCCGCCGGCGGGGCCCGCGGTCCTGGAGAAGCACGGTCCTGGACAAGCACGGCCCCGGGGAAGCACGGGCCCGCGTCCCGTGGGTTCGCGGTGGCGGGACGCGGCCCGAGGACCCAGCATGGAAAGGATGGTCGTGGTGATTTCCGCGCCACGCAGGCGCAGGTCGCCTCCGTGGTTCGGGACGGAGACGAGGCGCGCCCTCGTCGCCGGGGCGGCGGTCGCGGGGCTGGCGCTCCTCGCGGGCTGGCCGTACTGGCGCGGCCATCCGGCCGCCGCCGCGATCACGGCGGCCAGCTGCGCCGCCATCGCGCTGGTGGGCGTGCTGCTCGCGACCGGGCCCCGCACCCGCCGCACCGGGCTGCTGTTCGCGGCCGCGTCGGTGTGCTGGGCGGTCAACTGGGCCGCGAGCTGGGACGCGACCATCGGGCCCATCATGTCGCCCTACGCCCAGGCCGACTTCTACCTCGCGCTCGCCGTCGGCGTCCTGCTCTACCCGGGCGGGCGCCTGGAGTACCTGGCGGACCGGATCTGGACGGGCGCGGCGTGCCTCGTCCTGTGGGGCTGTCCCACGGCGCTGTGGGTCACCTCCGAGCCGGAATGGGCGGCGTTCCGGGGAGAGTCGGTGTGGTGGCCCGCCCTCTACCCCGACCTGGAGGTCTTCAAGGTCGTCCTCCAGGTGTCCGCCGCGCTGTACCTCCTGCTCGCCCTGTCGTTCGCCGTCGTCCTCCTGCTGCGGCTGCCGCGGATGGGCCGGCTGCGGCGCCTGGTCGCCCTGCCCGTGACGGTCGCGATCGGGTTCGTCGGCGTCTCGGCCGCGTTCACCCAGAAGCCGATCATGGAGGCGTCGATCCCGCTGGACGACCTGCTGCACGTCTACGTGGTGCAGGGCGCGGTCGTCGTGCTCGTCCCGCTGACGCTGCTGGCGTCCGGGCTGCGGGTCCGCATCGCGGAGCTGGCCGTCGCGGGCCGCATGCTCCGGCTGACCGCTCCGGTGTCGGTGGAGAGGATCCGCGACGCGCTGCGCGACGTCCTGCACGACCCGACCCTGGAGCTGTGGTTCTGGGCGCCGACCGAGGGCGGCTACGTCGACACCGCCGGGCGCCCCGTCGATCTGGGCCCGGAGACGGACGGCGCGGACGACGAGGCGCGGGGCGATCCCGCCGGGGAGGGAGGGCGCTGGCGGCACCGCGTGCGCGGCGCGTCCGGGGAGCCGCTCGCCGTCGTCGAGCTCGGCGGCGCGCTGCGCGACCACGGCTCCCTCGTCGAGGCCGCGCTCGCCGCGGGCGGCCGGGCGCTGGAGACCGCACGGCTCCAGGCCGGCGTCCAGGCGGGCCTCGAACAGGTCAGGGCGGCCTACCGGCGCCTCGTGCGGGCCGAGGCCGCCGAGCGCGAGCGGCTCGCCCGCGACCTGCACGACGGCGCGCAGCAACGGCTGCTCGCGCTCGGCGCGATGCTCGGCACGCTGGAGGCCGTCACCGGCGACCCGGCCGTCAAGGAGCACGCCCGCGCCTGCCGCGCCGAGCTGAAGGAGGCCCTCGCCCAGCTGCGGGCGCTGGCCCGGGAGGTGCAGCCGGCGCTGCTCGTCCAGGACGGTCTCGGCCCGGCGCTGGAGGTCGTCGCCGAGCGGCTCGGCACCCGGGTCGCGCTCGACGTCACCCCGCGCCGGTTCTCCCGCGAGATCGAGTCCACGCTTTACTCCGCGCTGTGCGAGACGCTGTCGTACGCTGTCGAGGGCGCGCGTGCCACCCGGGTCCTCGTGCGGGTCGGCGAGGAGGGCGGACGTGTGGTCGCCGAGGTCGGGCTCGACGGCGCCCGCCCCGGAGGCCCCGCCGCCGATCCCGTCGCCGATCTGGCCGGTCCGTCCGGCCGGATCAGGGCGCTGCGCGGTGAGATGGAAATCGGCGGCGGCCCCCGCGCGGGCCTGACGGTAAGGATGGACCTCCCATGCGAGTAGCCGTGGCGGAGGACAGCGGGATCTTCCGGCAGGCTCTGGTCACCCTCCTCACCACCGTCGGGATCGACGTGGTGGCGTCCGCCGGGTCGGGCGAGGAGCTGCTGGCCCGCGTCGCGGACGACCCGCCCGACGTCGCCATCCTCGACCTGCACATGCCGCCCACGTTCACCGACGAGGGCGTCGTCGCGGCCCGCCGGCTCCTGGAGCGCCATCCCGGTCTCGGCGTCCTGGTCCTGTCGGCCTTCAACGAGACCCCGCAGGCGATGGAGCTGTTCCGCGGCCGGCCGCGCGGCGTCGGATACCTGCTGAAGGACCACGTCACGGACGTGGAGAACCTGCGTTCGGCGCTGGAGCGGGTCGGCCGCGGCGAGGTCGTCATCGACCCCGACGTGGTGACCCGGCTGGTCGAGGCGCGGCACCGCGAGCAGGAGCTGTCCCGGCTGTCGGGACGCGAGCGGGAGGTCCTGGCGCTGATGGCGGAGGGGCACTCCAACGCCGGCATCGGCAAGCGGCTGCACCTGTCCGCCCGGACGGTCGAGGACCACGTGCGGGCCATCTTCGCCAAGCTCAAGATCACCACGCCCGGCGGGGCGCCCGGCCCCCAGGACAGCAACAAGCGGGTGCTCGCCGTCCTGACCTGGCTGCGCGCCGCCGAGATCCGCTGACCGCGACCCGGCACCCGGGCGCGACGGTCGTCGCGTGCGCCCGCGCCCGCGCATCGATCGGGTAACGGCCCCTCGCGCCGCACGGCGGCGGTGGGGAAAACTGTCCGTGCGAGTCCGGTCGCGTCAGGTGACCCCGGTGGTGGCCCCCGCACGCCACCGCGAGGCGCCACGCCCCCGAAAGCGGGCGCGTGACGCGGCCGTTCCCGGCACGTTCCCATAATCCCGGCGCCGCTCTGGGCGCGCATCCGGGAAAACCCCCGTCCCGGACGGTGGTTTCCCGGGACGACACGGAAGGATCGCGGTGAGGCGCGTCTCCCGGTGGCCGCCGTGGCTCGGCGCGCGGGTGCGCCGCGCCCTGGCCTCGGGCGCGGCGGTCGCGGCCGCGGCGCTGGCCTTCGGCTGGCCGCACTGGTGGGCCCAGCCCGTCGCCGCCGCCGTCACCCTGGTCTGCTGCGGCGGGTTCGCCGTCGCGGGCGGGCTGTTCGCGGCGGGGCGGACCGCCCGGCGCACCGGCGCGGCGTTCGTCGTCGCGGCCGCCTCGTGGGCCGTCACCTGGGCGGCGGCCTGGAACACGGGCGCGGCTCCGCTGGTGTCGGTGTTCGCCCAGTCGGTGTTCTTCCTGGCCGTCGGCATCGGCGTGCTGCTGTACCCGGCCGGGCGGCTGGAGGGCGCCGCCGCGAGGCTCTGGACCGCCGCCGCCGTCGTGATCATGATCGGCGGGCAGGCGCTGCTGTGCGCCGTCTCCCGTCCGGCCTGGAACGGCTTCGCGGCGTCGGCGACCTGGCCGGCGCTGCGTCCCGAGCACGGGGTGTTCCACGGCGTCCAGCAGGCCATGGCGGGCGCGATGACGGTGCTGGCCGGCGCGCTCGTGGTGATCCTGGTGGCCCGCCTGCCGCGCACGGGGCGGCTGGACCGCGCGCTCACCGTTCCCGTCGCGGTCGCCGTGACGTTCGGTGTCAGCGGCGCCCTGGTGGTCCAGAGCACGCTCATCGGCAGCGACGCCGACCTCGCGGACGTGCTGGACGTCTACCTCTTCCAGGGCGTCTTCGCGACGGTGCTGCCGCTGGCGTTCCTCGGCACCGCGCTGCGCGCCCGGCTGGCCGAGCTGACCGTCGCCGAGCGGATGCAGCGCCTGCTCGCCGGCCCCGTGTCGGTGGCGCGCGTACGCGACGCGCTCCGCGCCGTCCTGGGCGACGGCACCCTGGACCTGTGGATGTGGGCGGACGGCGGCTACGTCGACGTGGACGGCCGCCGCATGCGCGACGCGCCCGCAGGCGCGGCGGGGCGCTGGCGGCACCGGGTCCGCACGTCCGGCGGCGAGCCCCTCGCCACCGTCGACCTCGCCGCCGCGCTCCGCGACCACGAGCCGCTCGTCGAGGCGGCGCTGGTCGCGGGTGGCCGCGCGCTGGAGACCGTCCGTCTCCAGGCCGCCGCGCAGGCCAACCTGGAGCGGGCGCGCGAGGCGCGCGAGCGTCTGGTGCGGATCCAGGCGGCCGAGCGCGAGCGGCTCGCCGCCGACCTGAAGTACAGCGCGCAGCAGCGGCTCCAAACCCTGGAGGAGATGCTCGTCCGGCTGGAGGCCGCGGCGGCCGACCCGCGGGCCCGCGAGCAGGCCCGGACCTGCCGCGGCGAGCTGGCCGAGGCGGTCGCCGAGCTGGAGGCCCTGGCCCGCGGCATGCACCCGGCGATCCTCGCCGACGCCGGGCTGGCCCCGGCGATGGAGCTGGTCGCCACCCGCACGCCCGTGCCCGTCCATGTCGACATGCCCGCGGGCCGGTTCCCGCCCGAGATCGAGTCGACGCTCTACTTCGCGCTCTGCGAGGCCCTCACCAACGCCGTCAAGCACGCCCGGGCCGACGCGATCCACCTGACGGTCCGCCCGGGGCCGGACGGGATCGCCGCCGAGGTCCGCGACGACGGCGTCGGCGGCGCCGCCCCGGACCCGGGCGGCGGCCTGGCGGGCCTCACCGACCGCGTCCGCGCGCTGCGGGGGAGCGTCACCGTCGAGAGCCCGCCCGGTGGGGGCACCGCGGTCCGCATCGTCCTGCCGTCCGGAGAGGGCGCCTGACCCGCCGTGACCCGGCGCCGGTCAGGAGGGGGTGTTGCGGACGATCGGCAGGAGGTAGCGGCGGGCGAAGTCGCGGGCGCCCGCGTCGTCGAGGGGGATGTGGCCGTCCGGGGTGAGGACGAGGGAGTGCGTGAGGCGGACCAGGATCTCCGCGACGACCTCGGGGTCGACGTCCGCCGGGGCGGCGCCGAGGCGCTGCGCGGTGCGCAGCCGGCCGGCGAGGTAGCCGCGGGCGGCGGCGAGAAGGGGCCCGGCCTTGACCGTTGAGTGCGGCAGGAACAGCTCGGGTTCGACGACCATGAGGCGCGTCATGAGCCGCTGCTCCCGGCTGATGCGCAGGGTGACGGCGAAGCCCTCGACGAGGCGCTCCTCCAGGGTGGGCAGCGCCGCGACGGCCGCGTCCAGCTCGGCGAAGAAGCGCCGCGCCTCCCGGAGCAGGACGCCGGTGACGAGGTCGTTCTTGGTGGGGAAGCGGCGGTAGATCGTGGCGCGGCCGAGGCCGGACTCGCGCGCGACGTCGTCCATGGTGGTGCGGCGCGGCCCGTAGGTCTCGAAGGACCGCAGGGCGGCGTCGAGGATGCGGTCGGTCTGCGGCTCGCTCTCGGGGCCGCCGGTGAGCAGGCTCCGCAGGAGTTCGTCGTCGCTCGTCATCGTGCGGCCGACTCTAGCCGCCGCGCCTCCGCCCGTCCGAGCGGAGGGCGCGGGCGGCGAGGGGGAGAGGAGCAGCGGGGGTGGGGTCGCGGCGTGGGCGAGCCGCACGCGGGTTCAGCGTGCGGACAGCGCGTCGAGGGCCTGCTCGGTGGTCGGGTGGGCGATGAGGTGCCGGTCCAGGCCGCTGCGTTCGATGATCGTGCGGAACCGGCGCTCCGGGCGGGCGAGGACGAACTCGCCCCCGGCCGCGTGGGCGGCCTTCCAGAGAGTGATCATCGCGTTCAGTCCCGAGGAGTCGCAGAAGGTCACCTCGCCGACGTCCAGGACGATCAGCGGCGGCCCGCCCAGGGCCCGCATGTCGGCGAGGACGTGCTCGCGCAGCGCGTCGGCCGTGAGGATCGTGAGCTCCCCCTCCGCCTCGACGAGCAGGCAGGGGCCGCGGACGTCGCTGCGGAGCCGCAGCGGATCGATGGGGGTCCCCTCCGGCGTCTGGCCGGCTCCGATGGACATGACGATCACCTCCCGTAGTCGCAAGGTTGCGGAGTACCCGTGAAAGGGGAGGTCATGCCGGTTCCCGGGCGGGCCTGCCGGCGCCCGCCCGGGAACCCCGGCCGGGGCGGGCCTCAGGCGACGTCGCGGCGGCGGAAGGCGGCCAGTCCGGCCGCGGTCAGGGCGGCCGCCGCCGCGGTGAGCGCGAGGAGGGGGAGCAGGTCGGCGTCACCGCCGGGCAGCTTCGGGGTGTGGGTGAAGGGGGACAGGTCCATCACCGCCTGCGGGAGTCCCAGCAGCGGTCCCACCTGGCCGAGGAGCAGGAAGACGGCAAGGATCCCCCATCCCGCGGACGCCGCGCGCGGGAGGGCGCCGAACAGCAGCATCGCGGTGGCGGCGACGACCCAGACCGCCGGGAGCTGGGCCAGCGCCGCGCCGAGCTGGCGCGGGATCTGACCGGTCAGGTCGCCGGAGCGGGCGCCGTGGACCAGTCCCACGGACAGGCCGGTGGCGGCGAGCATGACCACCGTCCCCGCGACGGTGTTCGCCAGGCCGGCCACGGCCCAGCGGGTGCGGCCGACGGCGGTCGCGAGCACCGGCTCCAGGCGCCCGCCGCTCTCCTCGGCGCGCAGCCGCAGGACGCTCTGCACCGCGTAGGCCGCGGTGAACAGCGCCATGAGTCCCATGGCCGTGGCGAGGAACGCGTCCGCGATGTCCTGCTGGCCGCCCATCTTGCGGATGTCGTCCAGCACGGCGTCACTGCCGTTGACCAGGTCGCCGACGCCGTCCGCGACGCCGCCGATGGCCAGGCCGTACACCAGGAACCCGGCGGTCCAGCCGAGTAGCGTGCCGCGCTGCAGCCGCCACCACAGGGTGAAGGGGCCGCGCAGGGACGGCGGGGCGTGCGCGGGGCCGAGGGAGGGGGCGAGGACCCCGGCGCCGAGGTCGCGCCGCTCGGTCAGCACGTAGGCGGCGGTGGTCAGCAGCGCGAACGCGGCGAGGGGAAGCAGCAGGACGGCCCACTGCTCGTCCGCGCACGGCCGGACGCGCTGCGCCCAGCCGATCGGCGACAGCCACGACAGCCAGTGCGCCGAGCCCGCGTCGGCCACGCCGCGCAGCAGGTAGGACGCGCCGAGGACGGCGAACGCCAGGCCGTTGGCCAGCCGGGAGGTCTCGGCGAGCTGGGCGGTGAGCGCCGCGACGCCGGAGAACACGAGGCCCGCGCCGAACCACGACAGGCCGAACGCGACCGATCCGGCCGCCGGCATCCCGAAGAGGATCATGACGAGCGCGGCCACGGCCGCCAGCGCGCCGGCGGCGGTCACGGCGGTCAGCAGCGCCGCGGTGAGCGGCGCGCGGCGCCCGACCGCCGCCGCGCCGACCAGCTCCAGCCGCCCGGCCTCCTCCTCGGCGCGGGTGTGCCGGACGACCAGCAGGACGCACATGACGCAGGTGAGCGCGGCGCCGGTGGCGCCGATCCGCCACGCGCTGAGCCCCGCGAAGCCGCCGTCGTTCAGGACGGGCCCGTAGAGCGCCCGCGTGGAGGGGTTGTCGTTGATGCCGCGCGCGAAGCTCGCGAGCGCCGCGGGCGTGTCGTACTCGTGCTTGAAGCTGTAGACGGTGCCGGAGACGAGCGCGGTCAGCCCGTAGATCCAGGCGGGCGCCATGACGCGGTCGCGGCGCAGCCAGATCTTCATCAGCATGCCGGTGCCCGCGAGGCCGCCCCCGCGGCCGGCGGCCCGCGCCGGGGCGTGCAGGGTCGTGGCGGTCATGACGCGGTCCCTCCGGCGAGGTCGTCCTCGTAGTGGCGCAGGAACAGCTCTTCGAGCGTGGGCGGCCGGCTCGTCAGGGTGCGCACGCCGATCCGGGTGAGCTCCTTGAGCGCGGCGTCCAGCTCGGGGGTGTCGACCTCGAACGCGATGGTGGTGCCGTCGATGCGGACGTCGTGCGCCCCCGGCAGCGGGACGCCGTCCGGGGCGGCGGCGAGCTCGGCGTGGATCGACGTGCGGGTCAGGTGCCGCAGCTCGTCGAGGGTGCCGGTCTCGACCGTCCGGCCCTTGCGGATGATGGTGACGCGGTCGCAGAGCGCCTCGACCTCGCTGAGGATGTGGCTCGACAGCAGGACGGTGCGCCCGGCGCGCCTCTCCTCGCGGACGCACTCCTGGAAGACCTCCTCCATGAGCGGGTCGAGGCCGGAGGTGGGCTCGTCCAGGATGAGCAGCTCCGCGTCGGACGCGAACGCGGCGACGAGGGCGACCTTCTGCCGGTTCCCCTTGGAGTAGGCGCGGCCCTTCTTCTTCGGGTCGAGCTCGAAGCGGCCGAGCAGCTCGTCGCGCCGGTTCCCGTCGAGCCCGCCGCGCAGCCGTCCGAGCAGGTCGATGACCTCGCCGCCGGACAGGTTCGGCCACAGCGTGACGTCGCCCGGGACGTAGGCGATGCGGCGATGCAGAGCGGTGGCGTCGCGCCACGGGTCGCCGCCGAGCAGGCTCGCGGTGCCGGAGTCGGCGCGCATCAGCCCGAGCAGGACGCGGATGGCCGTGGACTTCCCGGCGCCGTTCGGGCCGAGGAAGCCGTGCACCTCGCCGGGCGCCACGCGCAGGTCGAGGCCGTCGAGCGCGCGCGTCGGGCCGAACGTCTTGACCAGGCCCGCGGCCCGGACCACGTCAGTCATCGTCGTCTCCCTTGAGGCCGGCCTCGTACCGGTCCATCGCCGCGTGGGCGCGCGCGACGGTCTCCCGGTCGAGCAACCGGTCGTCGAAGATCTCCAGGACCGCGCGGCGCAGCCGCAGCGATCCCCCGGGGGTGAAGGTGTCGGTGCCGAGGACCCGGCTGAGGTGCTGGTGCAGCACCTCGATCCCCGTCGTCATCGCGACGATCGCGGCGGCGTAGGCCCGCGCGTCGCGCGTGGTGGGCGGCGCGGTTCCGGGCGGCGGGTCGGTCATGTACCGCTCGGTGACCGCGACCAGGTCGTCGAACATGCGCGCCGCCGCCGCCGAGCCGTCGACGAGCGCGCGGGCCAGGTAGCGCCGGACGGGCAGGTCGGTCCGGACGGTCGCGGCCAGGAAGCCGGGGTCGCCCATCGCCTCGCCGGAGACCGTCGAGCTCAGCTCGCGGACCGTGTCGAGCGCGTAGGCGTCGCACGCCTCGCGCAGTTCCTCCTTCGATCCGAAGTGGTGCTGGACGAGGCCCACCGACACCCCGGCGGCCTCGGCGATGCCGCGGAACGTCGCGCCCTTCGTGCCGTGCTCGGCGAACTGGAGCAGCGCCGCGTCCCGGATCTTGGCCCGCGCCGTCAGGTCCTCGGGCGCCGGGCCCGCGGCCCGGCCGGATCTCGCCATCCCCGCCTCCAATACGAACGTTCAACTTCCAATACGAACGTATACCATACGCCTGTATTGTCAATGGGAGTGAGCGGCGGAACCGGACATTGAGGGGGCGAGTTAGCTTAGGCTAGCCTTACCTGCGTGCCTCCCCCCGTGCGAGAACGCCCGCCGAAAGCCCCCGAACGGCGGGGGCCGTCGCGCATCGCGCATCCGTGGTGGCTCGGCCTGCTGGCGGCGGTGCTGCTGCTGACGGCCGGGGCGAGCCTCGCGATCGGCGCCGGGGACGTCCCGCTCGCGGACGTGCTTCCCGGCGTGCTCTCCCCGGACGACGGCTCCCGGGCGCAGCTGATCGTCCACGAGCTGCGGCTGCCCCGCACGCTCCTCGGCGTCGTCGTCGGCATGGCGCTCGGGCTGGCGGGCGCCGTGATGCAGGCGCTCACCCGCAACCCGCTCGCCGAGCCGGGCCTGCTCGGCGTGAACGGCGGCGCGGCCCTCGCGGTCGTCCTCGTGATCGGCGCGTTCCGCGTGGACGACCTGCTCGTCTACGTGTGGGCGGCCTTCCTGGGAGCGGCGGGCGCGGCGGCCCTGGTCCACCTGATCGGCGCCCGGGGGCGCGGCGGCGCCTCCCCGGCGCGGCTGGTGCTCGCCGGGGCGGCCGTCAACGCCGTCTTCAGCGCGGTGACGGCCGGCGTGATGCTGTTCACCCCGCGCACCTTCGGCGGATTCCGGTTCTGGCAGGTCGGCACGCTCGGCGGCCGCGACGTGCCGGTCTTCCTGCGCGTCCTGCCGTTCATCGTCGCCGGCACGCTGCTCGCGCTGGCGCTCGCCCGCCCGCTGAACGCCCTCGGCCTGGGCGAGGACGCGGGCCGCGCCCTCGGCTCCCGTCCCGGCAGGACCAGGGCGCTCGGGGCGCTCGCGGTGGTGCTGCTGTGCGGGGCGGCCACGGCGGCGGCCGGGCCCATCACCTTCCTCGGGCTGGCCGTCCCCTTCATCGTCCGGACGGCGGTGGGCCCGGACCAGCGGCTCGTCCTGCCCTACTCGCTGCTGCTGGCGCCCGTCCTGCTGCTCGGCGCGGACATCCTCGGCCGCGTCGTCGCGCCCGGAGAGCTGGAGACCGGCATCGTCACCGCGTTCCTCGGGGCGCCGCTGTTCGCGGTGATGGTCCGGAGGGGGAGGACGCGCGACCTATGAGAGTCATCCGGGCGGCCGGGGCGTCGCTGCGGTGGGAGCCGCGCTCGGCGGCGGTGTGCGGAGCGCTGGCGGCGGTCGCGGCGTGCGCCGCCGTCCTCGTCGTCGGCTCGGGGGAGTTCCCCGTCGCGCCGCCGGACGTGGTGCGCGTCCTGCTCGGCAGGGGCGACCCCGCCACCGAGTTCATCGTCACGACCCTGCGCCTGCCCCGCGCCGTCACCGGCCTGCTCGCCGGTCTGGCGCTCGGCCTTTCCGGGGCCGTCTTCCAGAGCATCTCCCGCAACCCGCTCGGCAGCCCCGACCTCATCGGCTTCACCACCGGCTCGGCGACCGGCGCGCTGCTGCAGATCCTGGTGCTCGGCGGCGGCGCCGTCGCGATCACCGCCAGCTCGGTCGCGGGCGCGGTGCTGACGGCGCTCGCGGTGTACCTGGTCGCCTACCGGCGGGGCGGGGGCGTGCACGGCGTCCGGCTGGTGCTGATCGGCGTCGCGGCGGCCGCGATGCTGGAGGCGCTCAACTCCTACCTCATCACCCGCGCCGAACTGCGCGACGCCTACGAGGCCGCGTTCTGGCTGACCGGCAGCCTGAACGGGCGGGACTGGGACCAGGCCGTCCCGCTCGCGCTCGCGCTGGCCGTGCTCGTCCCCGCGGCGCTGCTGCTCGCCCGGCCCCTCGGCATGGGAGAGCTCGGCGACGACGCCGCACGGGCGCTCGGCGTGCCCGTGCAGCGCACGCGGGCGCTGCTGACGGTCGCCGGGGTGGGCCTCGTCGCGGCGGCGACCGCGGCGGCCGGGCCCGTCCCGTTCGTGGCGCTCGCCGCCCCGCAGC
>NZ_JBEUPA010000075.1:0-37252 GCF_040492065.1 Actinomadura sp. NPDC000929
CGAGCCCCTCACGCGCGACGAGCTGCGCGCCCGCTACGCGCACCTGGTCGCGGGCCCGGCGCCCTACCACCAGGAGTGCTGGCTGAACTGGATCGTCCGCCGCACCCGCGACGGGCAGGCCGTCGGGTACGTGCAGGCGACGGTCACCCCGGCGCCGCCGGGGTTCGCCGTGACGCCCGCCTCGGCCGGGTCGACGGTCACGCCGGGCCCGCCCCGGCTGCTCGCGTCGGTCGCCTGGGTGATCGGCATGCCGTACCAGGGGTTCGGGTTCGCCACCGAGGCCGCCCGCGCGCTGCTGGACTGGCTCGCGGCGCACGGCGTGGGCGACGTCGTCGCGACGGTCCACCCGAACAACCGCGCGTCCGCGGCCGTCGCGTCGAGGATCGGGCTGCGCCGTACCGGGGAGACCCGCGACGAGGAGGTCGTCTGGCGCCTCCCCCACCGCGCCGCACCGGAATGACACGTGTGTGAAAGGCCTCCGCGCGCGGGGAAGGGTGCGGGTAGGCCACAATCGACGGGCCAGAGGAACCGGCCGAGGGGTGGAGGAGCATGCGGGAGGTGTGGCCCGGGGACCCCTATCCGCTGGGCGCCACCTGGGACGGCACGGGCACGAACTTCGCGCTGTTCTCGGAGGTGGCCCGGCGGGTCGAGCTGTGCCTTTTCGACGCCGAGGGGCGCGAGACGCGGCGCGACCTGCCGGAGGTGGACGGGTTCGTCTGGCACGGCTACCTGCCCGGCATCGGGCCCGGCCAGCGGTACGGGTACCGGGTGCACGGGCCGTTCGACCCCCGCGAGGGGCACCGCTGCAACCCGTCCAAGCTGCTGCTCGACCCGTACGGCAAGGCCGTCGCGGGTGTCACGCCGCACGAGCTGATCCACTGGCACGAGGCGCTGTTCTCCTACCGGTTCGCCGACCCCGACGCGCTGAACGAGGACGACAGTGCCCCGTACATGCCGAAGAACGTGGTGGTCAACCCGTTCTTCGACTGGGGGGACGACCGGCCGCCGCGCGTCCCCTACCACGAGAGCGTCATCTACGAGGCGCACGTCAAGGGCCTGACGAAGCTGCACCCGGGCGTCCCCGAGGAGCAGCGCGGGACCTACGCGGGCGTCGGGCACCCGGTGATGATCGACCACCTCCTCGACCTCGGGGTGACCGCGGTCGAGCTGATGCCGGTGCACCAGTCGGTGCCCGAGCACGCCCTGGTGGCGCGGGGCCTCGACAACTACTGGGGCTACAACACGATCGGGTTCTTCGCGCCGCACAACTCCTACAGCTCCTCGGGGCAGTCCGGCGAGCAGGTGCTGGAGTTCAAGGCGATGGTCCGCGCCCTGCACGAGGCGGGCATCGAGGTCATCCTGGACGTCGTCTACAACCACACGGCGGAGGGCGACCACCTGGGCCCGACGCTGTCGTTCCGGGGCATCGACAACGCGTCGTACTACCGGCTGCGCGACGACGACAAGCGCTACCACCTCGACTACACCGGCTGCGGCAACTCGCTGAACGTCCGGAACCCGCACGCGCTGCAGCTCATCATGGACTCGCTGCGCTACTGGATCCTGGACATGCACGTCGACGGGTTCCGCTTCGACCTCGCCTCGGCGCTGGCCCGCGAACTGCACGACGTCGACCGGCTGGCCGCGTTCTTCGACCTCGTCCAGCAGGACCCCGTCGTGTCCCAGGTGAAGCTCATCGCCGAGCCGTGGGACGTGGGAGAGGGCGGCTACCAGGTCGGCAACTTCCCGCCGCTGTGGACGGAGTGGAACGGCAAGTACCGCGACACCGTCCGCGACTTCTGGCGCGGCTCGTACGCGACCATGCCGGAGTTCGCGTCCCGGCTGACCGGCTCCTCCGACCTCTACGAGCACAGCGCGCGCCGGCCGTTCGCGTCCATCAACTTCGTGACCTGCCACGACGGGTTCACGCTCACCGACCTCGTCTCCTACGACCACAAGCACAACGAGGCCAACGGCGAGGACAACCGGGACGGCACCGACGACAACCGGTCGTGGAACTGCGGCGTGGAGGGTCCCACCCGCGACCCCGGGGTCCTCGACCTGCGGGCCCGCCAGCGCCGCAACTTCCTCGCGACGCTGTTCCTGTCGCAGGGCGTGCCGATGCTCTCCCACGGCGACGAGCTCGGCCGCACGCAGGAGGGCAACAACAACGCCTACTGCCAGGACAACGAGATCGCCTGGGTCCACTGGGAGGACTCGGGCGACATGGAGTTCGTCCGGCTCCTGTCGCGGCTGCGGCACGACCACCCGGTGTTCCGCCGCCGCCGCTTCTTCACCGGGACGGGCCGCGGCGCCGCCGCCGACATCGCCTGGCTGACCCCGGCCGGCGAGAGCATGACCGACCAGGACTGGAACGTCGGCTTCGCCAAGTCGCTCGGCGTGTTCCTCAACGGCGACGCCATCACCGAACCCGACCCGCGCGGCCGGCGCGTCCGGGACGACTCGTTCCTGCTGCTGATCAACGCCGGGTCGGAGCCGGTCGAGTTCACGCTGCCCGGCGCCGAGTACGGCGAGCGCTGGGAGTTCGCCCTCGACACCGCCGAGCCCGGCACGGTCGGCGAGCGTCCCCGCCTCAAGGCCCGCGACGTGGTGACGGTCGGCGACCGCGCGCTCCTCGTCCTGCGGCGCGGGGCGTGAGCCGCGCGGCTCACGCCCGGCCGACCTCCATCGCGGTCAGGAAGACCAGGACGAACGTCGCGACCGCCACCGCGCCGTGAACGGCGACGGCCGCGGCCGGGAACGCCTGCTCCGCTCCCCTGGCGTGGCGGCCGCCGCGGCCGACGAGCCAGCGGGTGAACAGCAGCAGTCCCTGGAAGATGATGACGAGCAGGGCCGCGAAGGCGACCCAGGCGTAGGCGGCGTTCCCCGTGACGACGTAGACGATCCACACGGCCAGGCCCGCGACGGCCGAGAGCGGATGCCCCGCCACGACCAGCCGCGGGAACCGCGTCACCTTCGTCGAACGCCCCCCGTTGACCCACCACACGACCAGCAGATATCCGCCCGCGACGGCGGCGATGATCCACGCGCCCAATGCGGCGTACTCCACCCCCGCTCCTTTCGTGAGATTCTCACCCGTCCCCCTGCCGCCTAGTGTCGCCCCCCAGCGCTTCCGGCATGACGGATTCGTACAGATTGGGGGACAGACCGTCACCACGCCGGTCCGTGCGGGGGTGCCGCGGACGTCCTCACGGAGGTCGCGGGAGCCGGGCCCGCGCTACGCCCGCAACCGGTAGCGGACGAACAGCACGCCCTCGTCGAGGTAGAGGGCGGCCGGTTCGAGCGGCACCTCGGCGTCCAGACCCTCCAGCAGGCGGGTGTGGCGCGCGCCTCCGAGGAGGGTGGGCGCGATGTTGAGGCACAACTCGTCGACGAGCGACGCCCTGATGAGCGCGGTGGCCAGGGACGGGCCGCCCTCGCAGAGGAGGTGCTCGTAGCCGAGGTCCTCGCGCAAGGCTCTCACGGCGGCGGGGAGATCGACCTCGTCGTCGCCTTCCGCGACCACCCGGAGGTGGCCCGGAACCCCGGCCCCGGCGTTCCGGGTCGTCACGACGACGGTGGGCGTCTCCGCCTCGGTGAACAGCGGGAGCGTCCAGTCGAGGTCGAGGGAGCGGCTCACCACCACGATGGGGGCGGGAGGCCCGCCGCGGCGGGCCCGCAGGTCGGGGCGCAGCCGCGCGGGGCCGAGGCGTCCGGTGCGGACGGTCCCGGCGCCGACGAGGATCGCGCCGGCCAGGGCGCGCAGGGTCCGGAAGACGCGGAAGTCGGCGGCGCCGCCGAGGCCGTCGGTCCAGCCCTCGGCGTCGGTGACGGACCCGTCCGCGCTCATGACCATGCCGAGCCGCAGGCGCGGCAGGTCTCCGTAGGCCTCGTAGGGATCGACGCCGGCGGCGGCGGGCTCGGGCAGCAGACGGCGCATGACCTGCACGTTATCGGACCCCCGGGGCGCCCTTTTGTCGGTGCGGGGGCGCAAGATGGGGGGCATGGACCTGCCGATCAGCCCGCCGCTGCCGCCGATGCTGGCCAAGGCCGTCAAGACCATGCCCAAGGGCGACCTGCTGTACGAGCCGAAGTGGGACGGGTTCCGCTGCATCGTCTTCCGCGACGGCGACGAGGTGGAGCTGTCCAGCCGCGGCGAGAAGCCGCTCACCCGCTACTTCCCCGAACTGGTCGAGGCGGTGCGGCGCGAGCTGCCCGAGCGGTGCGTGGTGGACGGCGAGATCGTGCTGCCCCGGGGGACGCGCCTCGACTTCGACGCCCTCCAGCAGCGCATCCACCCGGCCGCCTCCCGGGTCAAGCTCCTGTCGGAGCAGACTCCGGCGTCGTTCGTGGCCTTCGACCTGCTCGCCCTCGGGGACGAGTCGCTGATGGAGGTGCCGCTCGGCGAGCGGCGGCAGCGGCTCGTCGACACCCTGGCCGGGGCGAAGGCGCCGATCCACGTCACGCCCGCGTCCGACTCCTACGAGCTGGCGCTGCGCTGGTTCGACGAGTTCGAGGGCGCCGGGCTGGACGGCGTCATCGCCAAACCGCGCGACACCCCGTACGAGCCCGACAAGCGCGTGCTGTTCAAGGTCAAGCACGAGCGGACGGCCGACTGCGTGGTGGCGGGCTTCCGCTGGCACAAGTCGGGGCCCATCGTGGGGTCGCTGCTGCTCGGGCTCTACAACACCGACGGCAATCTCCAGCACGTCGGCGTCGCGGCGTCGTTCACGATGAAGCGCCGCGCCGAACTGGTCGAGGAGCTGCAGCCCTACCGGCTGGAGGACCTGTCCCAGCACCCGTGGGCCGAGTGGGCCAGCCAGACGGAGGCGACCGCCGACCGCATGCCCGGGGCGATCTCCCGATGGACGGGCAAGAAGGACCTCAGCTGGGTCCCGCTGCGTCCGGAGCTGGTGGTCGAGGTGGCGTACGAGGCGATGGAGGGCGACCGGTTCCGGCACACCGCGCGGTTCCGGAACTGGCGCCCCGACCGGACGCCGGACTCCTGCACCTACGCCCAGCTGGAGGTGCCGGTGGCCTACGACCTCGACGACATCTTCGGCGGTCCCGCGACGAGCCCGCGCGTGGACCGCTGAGGGCTGACGCCCCGGCGCCGGGGACGGCCGGGACGCTGCGCGCGTCCCGGCCGTCCGATCCTCAGGGCTGGGTCTCGTTCCGGACGGTCTGCCGGATCAGGTCCTGGTCCGGCTGCGCCGCCGCCTTCGCCGAGGCGTAGGGCCGCAGGTAGGCCTGGTTGACGCCGGGGACGCGGTCCTCGATGACGAACGTCGCCTTGGTGGAGATGTCGGCGCCCGGGGTCCGGACGGTCGGGAGCGTCTTGAAGTCGGCCCTCATCTCCTCCTTGTCGATCCTCGTCAGCACGTAGCCGCGCTGGTTGTTGTAGAAGCGCAGATGCGGGTTGATCTTGAGGTAGGGGTGGTCGGCGGGGTTGGAGTCCTTGCCGTCGCCGGTGCTGGTGATGGAGGTGCACACCAGTTCCGAGCCGACCGTCCTGGAGTCCGGGTCGTCGTAGTCGGCCTTCAGGTCGCTCGCCCAGTGGGCGTGGACGTCGCCGGTGAGCACGACGGGGTTGCGGACCCCGGCGTCCAGCCAGCCCTTGGTGATCCGGTCGCGGGAGGCGGCGTAGCCGTCCCAGGAGTCCATCGAGGTCTTCTTGACGGGCCCGGCGGTGTTGTCGCGCTGGGCGAAGAAGACCTGCTGGCCGAGGACGTCCCACCGGGCGGTGGAGCGGCGGAAGCCGTCGAGCAGCCACTTCTCCTGCTCGGCGCCGGTGATGGAGCGCTTGGGGTCGGTGGCGGCGGGGCAGTCCTTGTAGCCGTCGCCGCAGCCCTGGTCGTCGCGGAACTGGCGGGTGTCGAGCATGTGGAAGTTGGCCAGCCGGCCCCACCGCACCCGCCGGTAGACCTGCATGTCGGGGCCCGCGGGAACGGACCGCCGGCGCAGCGGCATGTTCTCGTAGTACGCCTTGAACGCGGCGGCGCGGCGGGCGCGGAAGTCGTCGTAGGAGGGCGTGTCGGAGCCTTCCTCGGGGACGTAGCCGGCCCAGTTGTTCTCGACCTCGTGGTCGTCGAACACGACGAGCCACGGGGCGGCCTGGTGCGCGGCCTGGAGGTCGCGGTCGGTCTTGTACTGGGCGTGCCGCAGGCGGTAGTCCGCCAGCCTGACCGTCTCGGGGCCCTCGTGGTCGCGGACGTTGCCGCCCGGGATCGTGTAGACGCCCTTCTTGTACTCGTACTGGTAGTCGCCCAGGTGCAGGACGAGGTCGGGGTTCTCCTCGGCCAGCCGCCGGTACGCGGTGAAGTAGCCGTGCTCGAACTGCGAGCACGACACGAAGGCCATGGCGAGGGCGGGGCCGAAGGTGGCCGGGTGGGGGGCGGTGCGCGTCCGCCCGACCGGGGAGACGTGGCCGTCCACGCGGAACCGGTACCAGTAGTCGCGGCCGGGGCGCAGGCCGTTCAGCTCGACGTGGACGGAGTGGGCGGCGTCGGGGCGGGCGGCGGCGGTGCCGCGCCGGTCGATGCGGCGGAACCGGGAGTCGGAGGAGACCTCCCAGCGGACGGGGACGGTGCGGGCGGGCATGCCGCCGAGGCCGTCCTCGGCGTGCGGGTCCAGGGCCAGGCGGGTCCAGAGGACGAACCCGTCGGGCTCGGGGTCGCCGGAGGCGACGCCGAGGGTGAACGGGTCGGCGGGCAGGGCGCGGCCCCGGGGGGCCGCGTGGGCGGTGCCGGGTACGCCGGTCACGGCGACGGCGGTGAGGAGTCCGCTGGTGGCGAGCCCGCTGGAGGCGAGGAAGGCGCGCCGGTTCAGCGGGCGGGCGGAGTCGGCCATGGAGAGGTGACCTTTCGGAGGGGTCCGGCAGTGCTGCTCGCCGACAGCCTCACGAAGATCGATGTCCAGGGGGTTCCGCGCGGATGACGCCCGCCACAACACAGACGATCTTTTGGAGGGCGCTAGAAGATCACGCGGAGCGCGGAAAGGGTGCTAGACTGCTGAGTCGCAAATGCGCATACAGATACTCCACCCTATGAATAGGAGTGTAGCCGGGGCATGGGACATCGTCAAGCGGACACTGTCAACCCCGAACGGGATGAGAGGGCGGCGACGGCCGCCGTGCGCGTCGAGCAGGACTACGTGTCCCGCGTGTACGCGCGGCTCGACGCCGAGCGCGACAGGACCGCGACCGCGCTGCGCGAGGGGCCGGCGGCGGGCGGCGGCGCCGCGTTCCAGGCGCGGGTCGAGAGCGCCATCGCCACGGACGAGGCGGCCCGGCGGCTGGTCCAGCTGAACGCCGTCGAGCACGGCCTGTGCTTCGGCCGCATCGACCACCGCGCCGACGCCGACGGCCCCGGCGACACCTTCTACATCGGCCGCATCGGCCTGCGCGACGAGGACCACGAGCCCCTCCTGATCGACTGGCGCGCCGCGGCGGCCCGGCCGTTCTACACCGCCACGCCGGGGGCGCCCGGCACGCTCGCCCGCCGCCGCCACCTCCACCTGCGCCACCGGGAGGTCGTCCGGCTGGACGACGAGGTGTTCGACCTGGACGGCCTGGAGGAGTCCGAGCGCGGCGGCATCGTCGGCGAGGCGGCCCTGCTCTCCACCCTCCGCCGCGGCAGGACGGGCCGGATGAGCGACGTCGTCGCCACCATCCAGGAGGAGCAGGACCAGGTCATCCGCTCCGGCCTCCAAGGGGTCCTGGTCGTCCAGGGCGGGCCCGGCACGGGCAAGACGGTCGCCGCCCTGCACCGGGCCGCCTACCTCCTCTACACGCATCGCGACGTCCTGGAGCGGCGCGGCGTCCTCATCGTGGGCCCGAACGCCACGTTCCTGCGCTACATCGAGCAGGTGCTGCCCGGCCTGGGCGAGACGGACGTGGCGCTGGCCACGGTCGGCGAGCTGTACCCGGGGCTCAAGGCGACCGCCGCCGAGACTCCCGCGGCCGCCGTCCTCAAGGGCGACCTGCGGATGGCGGGCCTCGTGGAGGCCGCCGTCCGCGACCGGCAGCGCGTCCCGGCCGGAGGGCTGCGCGTCGAGGCCGACGGCCTCACGCTGGTGGTGGATGCCGACAAGTGCGAGCGGATCCGTGACCGCGCCCGCGCCCTGCGCGCCCCGCACAACCTCCAGCGCCGCCGCTTCGTCCACGACATGCTGGAGGCGCTCGCCTTCGACCGGGCCGAGCAGTTCGACCGCATCATGGACGAGCCCCTCGAGGAGATGGCGAAGTCCGGCGGGCTGCCCGGCTGGCTCCAGGAGCTGATCGACGAGGCCGAGGACGAGCCCCTCCTGGACGAGACGGACCTCCGCCTGGCCAAGGAGGCCCTCTGGCAGGACCCGGGCGTCCGGTCCGCTCTGGACGATCTGTGGCCCGACCTGACCCCCGAGCGGCTCCTCGGCGACCTCTACGGCTCCCCCGAGGCGGTGGCGCGCGTGGGCGCCGAGGCCGGCCTGTCCCCCGACGAGCGGGAGCTCCTGCACCGCCCGCCGGGCTCGCCGTGGACGGTCTCCGACGTCCCCCTGCTGGACGAGGCCGCCGAACTCCTCGGCAAGGACGACTCCGCCGACAAGGCCCGCGCGAGGGCCGCGCAGGCCAGGCTCGCCGAGGAGGAGCGCTACGCCCGCGAGGTCATGCAGACCACGGACGGCACCGAGATGATCCTGGCCAGCGACCTGATCTCCGCGAGCGAGCTGGCCGAGCGCCACCACGACGGCGGCCCGCGCCTCACCACCGCCCAGCGCGCCAAGGCCGACCGCGAGTGGGCCTACGGCCACGTCATCGTGGACGAGGCGCAGGAGCTCTCGGAGATGGCGTGGCGGACCGTGATGCGGCGCGTCCCGACGCGCTCCCTCACGGTGGTCGGCGACATCGCCCAGACGGGCAGCGCGGCGGGCGCGGCCTCGTGGGGCCAGATGCTCGACCGCTACGTCCCGGGCCGGTGGCGCGAGCAGCGGCTCATGGTCAACTACCGCACCCCGGCCGCCATCATGAAGGTCGCCGCGGACGTCCTGGCCGCCGTCGCCCCGGACCAGACGCCGCCCGAACCCGTCCGCGACGACGGGCCGCCGCCCGCCGCGATCGCGATGCCGGTCGACGAGCTGCCGTCCCTCGTGCGCTCGGAGCTCGTCCTGGTGACCGGCGGCGAGGACATCGGCGGCGCCTTCAAGGAGGGCCGCCTCGCCGTCATCACCTCGGCGGCGCGCCACGCCGGCGTGCTGCGGGCCCTCCCGGACGCCGCCGTCGGCGCCACCCCCGAGGCCCTCGACTCGCCCGTGGTCGTCCTCACCGCCGAGGAGGCCAAGGGCCTGGAGTTCGACTCGGTCGTCGTCGTCGACCCGGCCGGGATCCTCGCCGAGTCCGCCAAGGGCGGTCAGGACCTCTACGTCGCCCTCACCCGGGCCACGCGCCGCCTGACGGTCGTCCACGACGGCGACCTGCCGCCCCTGCTATCCGCCCTGGAGTAGGCCGGCCAGGGTCCGGTCGAGCTCGGCCCTGATGACGGCGCTCGCGGCCGCCGGATCCCGGGCGCGGACGGCCTCGACCAGGGCGGCGTGGGCCGCCCGGCCGTGGGCGTCGTCGGCCGCGCGGACGTCGACCAGGGCGGCGAGGTCGAGCAGGCCGTCGCGCAGGACGGGCACGAACCCGGCGTACAGGTCGGCGAGGACCGGGTTGTGCGCGGCGGCCACGACGGCGGTGTGCAGGGCGATGTCGGCGTCGATGAACGCCTCGACGCCGGGGCCGGCGCCTTCGCCGGCCAGGGCCGCGTCGCGGTCGGCGAGCGCCCGGTCGAGGACGCCCAGGTCGTCCGGCGTGCGGCGCTCGGCGGCCAGCTCGGCGGCGCGGACCTCAAGCATGGCGCGGATCTCGTAGACGTCGGCGACCGAGGCGCGGCGGAGCCGAGCGGGCCAGTCCTCGGCCGGCTCGGTCGCGGTGACGAAGACGCCCGCGCCCTGCCGGGCCTGCACGAGACCGGCCCCGGCCAGGGCGCGCAGGGCCTCGCGGACGGTGGAGCGGCCCACGCCCAGTTCCCTGGCGAGGGTCGTCTCGCCGGGCAGCCGCGTCCCGACCGGCCAGGCCCCGGCGGCGATCTGGTCGCGCAGGCGCTGCGCGGCCTGCTCGACGAGCGGGCTGGGACGGAGCGGGCCGAGCGGCATCGGGAGTCCTCCGGGGACGGCGGCGGGCCTCCAGGGTAGGCCACCTCAGCTTGTCTGAGGAGCTGAGGTGTGGTTGGCTGGCGGCGTGTCGTGGCAGGGCCTTCTTCTCGGTCGCCGCGGCGGGGCCTGATCCTGACCGGCACCCCGCCGCGGGGTCCGGTGCTGCCGGTCGTCCGGCGATCGAACGAGGAACAGGCCCATGACCTCCCCCAGTACGCCCACGCGCTTTCCCACCCTGCGCACCCCGTCCGGCCCGGTGGCGGACGGCGCGCCCTTCTGGAACCCCCAGCGCGGCAGCTCCATGCCGTTCCACCGGTACCGGTCCGTCCACGAGCGCGTGCCGTCGCCCGTGCCGGACGTCGAGCGGACCTGGCCGTCCAGGCGCGTCGAGAGCGCGCCCCTGTGGGTGCCCGTCGACCTGCGGGACGGCAACCAGGCGCTGGCCGAGCCCATGGACACCGCCCGCAAGCGCCGCATGTTCGACCTGCTCGTGGCGATGGGCTTCAAGGAGATCGAGGTCGGCTACCCCTCGGCCAGCCGGACCGACTTCGACTTCGTCCGGCACCTGGCCGAGACCGGCGTGCCCGACGACGTGACGCCCGTCGTGTTCACGCCCGCGCGCACGGAGCTGATCGAGCGGACGTTCGCCTCCGTCGCGGGGCTGCCGAGGGCCGTCGTCCACCTGTACACGGCGACGGGGCCGGTGTGGCGCGACGTCGTGCTCGGGTCCGGCCGGGACGGGGTGCGGCGGCTGATCCTGGACGGGGCGGCCGACGTGGCGCGGCTCGCGGGGCCGGGCGTGCGGTTCGAGTTCTCCCCCGAGACCTTCAACGTCACCGAGCCCGACTACGCGCTGGAGGTGTGCGACGCGGTCACCGCGCTCTGGGACGCCTCCCCCGACCGGCCGGTGATCCTGAACCTGCCGGCCACGGTCGAGATCGCCACCCCGAACGTGTACGCCGACCAGATCGAGTACATGCACCGCAACCTGGCCAGGCGCGACGCGGTCATCCTGTCGGTCCACCCGCACAACGACCGCGGGACGGGCGTCGCCTGCGCCGAGCTGGCGCTGCTGGCCGGCGCGCAGCGGATCGAGGGCTGCCTCTTCGGCAACGGGGAGCGGACGGGCAACGTCGACCTGGTCACCCTGGCGCTGAACCTGCACGCGCAGGGCGTCGACCCGCGGATCGACTTCTCCGACATCGACGAGATCCGGCGGACGGTCGAGCACTGCAACCGGCTGCCCGTCCACGAGCGGCACCCGTACGGCGGCGACCTCGTGTACACGGCGTTCTCCGGCACCCACCAGGACGCGATCGCCAAGGGCATGGCGCGCCACGCGCGCCTCGCCGCGGAGCGGGGCGTGCCGCCGGAGCGGCTGCCGTGGGACGTGCCGTACCTGCCGGTCGATCCCGCCGACGTCGGGCGCGGCTACGAGGCGGTGATCCGGGTCAACAGCCAGTCCGGGAAGGGCGGCGTCTCCTACCTGCTGCGCACCGGGCACGGCCTCGACCTGCCGCGCCGCCTGCAGATCGAGTTCTCGCGCGTGGTGCAGCGGGCGACGGACGGCAGCGGCGAGGAGGTCACCGCGGACGAGCTGTGGGAGCTGTTCCGCGCCGAGTACCTGGACCGGCCGGGACCGGTCCAGGTGACCGGGTGGCGGACCTCCCGCACGGGTCCGGGGCGGCACGACTTCACCGGCGTGGTCCGGGTCGACGGCGCCGGGCGCGAGCGCACCGGCACGGGCAACGGCCCGCTGGACGCCCTGACCGGCGCGCTGGCCTCCGCCGGGATCGAGGTGGAGGTCCTGCGGTACGCCGAGCACTCGGCCGGGACCGGGCGCGACGCCATGGCCGTCGCCTATGCCGAGTGCCGCGTGGACGGCGTGACCCGCTGGGGCGCGGGACGCGACACGTCCGTGCTCACCGCGTCGGTGGAGGCCGTCCTGTCCGCGGTCAACCGCGCTAAGAGCGGCTAGACGACTTCAGGGACCGCCTCCACGACAGGCCGGTTCCGGGGATGCGCAGCGTCATGTGACGGCGCCCGTCCGCCGAGCGGGTGTAGCGGGCTCCGCGCGCTCCGACGCTGTGCCCGACGCCCTTCTTGGAGAAGTTGAGGCGGAACGGGCCCATCTTCAGTGATTTCCGATAGCTCCAACCCATGGGGCGGGGATGCCCGGCCGGTGCGCCGGGCATCCCCGCGCCCCTTTCCCGGACATCCGAAATCCGCAATAGGGACATTTTTGTCGGGGCAAGGGCAGGACGTGACCAAATCCGGGCGGTCTTCGTCGCGCACCGCCCTTTACCCGCGGCCCCCGGCCGGGGAGCCTGTGCCCGTCGGAGATCGTTTCCATAGACGGAGGTGCGGGTTGGCCAGGCGATCCCTGAGACGAACCCGGCGGACCATGACGGCGGCCGTGCTGACCGGCGCGGCGCTCGCCGCCGCGGGCGGCGGCGCGACGGCGCTGGCCGGGACGTCCCCCAAGATCGTGGTGAAGGACGGGGTCACCCAGCCCGTCTTCTCCTACAAGGACGCGATCCGTGAGCACGTCTACGTCGAGTCCGGCGTGGACAGCGACCGGGACGGCAAGAAGGACCGCGTCAACGTGGACATCATCCGGCCGAAGGAGACCGAGCACGGTCTGCGGGTGCCGGTGATCATGGATGAGAGCCCCTACTACGACAACGCGGGGCGCGGCAACGAGAGCGAGCGCAAGACCTACGACGCGAACGGGAACCCGGTGAAGTTCCCGCTCTACTACGACAACTACTTCGTCCCGCGCGGGTACGCGTTCCTCGCCGTGGACATGGTCGGCACGACCCGCTCCGACGGCTGCCCGGTCAGCGGCGGCCCGACCGACGTCCTCGGCGGCAAGGCCGTGGTCGACTGGCTCAACGGGCGCGCCCGCGCCTACCGGCCGGACGGCAGCCCGGTGAAGGCGACCTGGACGACCGGCCGCACCGGCATGATCGGCAAGTCCTACGACGGGACGCTCGCCAACGGCGTGGCGGCCACCGGCGTCGAGGGGCTGGAGACGATCGTCCCCATCTCGGCGATCAGCAGCTGGTACGACTACAGCCGGATGAACGGCGTGAAGTACACCGACGACGAGCAGCCGTGGCTCGCCGACTACGTCGACACCGACCCGCCCGCCAAGTGCGCGGCCGTCAACACGGAACTGGACGAGGGCGAGGACGACGCGACCGGCAACTACAACGCCTACTGGAAGACCGCCGACTACAGGGACGGGACGATCGCGCGGGCCTCCCGCGTCCACGCGAGCGTCTTCGCCGCCCACGGCGTCAACGACCTGAACGTGAAGGACGACCACTTCGCCAAGTGGTGGAGCGCCCTCGCGCGGCGCGGCGTCCAGCGCAAGGTCTGGCTGTCGCAGCGCGGCCACGTCGACCCGTTCGACACCCGGCGGGACGCGTGGGTGGCGACCCTGCACCGGTGGTTCGACCACGAACTGCAGAAGGTGCCCAACGGCATCATGAGCGAGCCGCGCGCCGACATCGAGGTCGGACCGGACCAGTGGATCACCCAGCGGGACTGGCCGTCCCGCGACGCGCGCGGCGTCGTCCTGCGCCCCGGCGCGGACGGCTCCCTGGGCCTGAAGCCGGCCGCGGCGGGCGCGACCGCCTCCTTCACCGACGCCGCCGGCCCCGAGGGCGCGGGATACCCGGAGGAGGCGATGGTCGCCGATCCCACGGCGGCGCGGCCCTACCGGACGGCGTTCGTGTCGGCGCCCCTGCCGAAGACCGGCCGCCTGTCCGGCACCCCGGACGCCCGGCTGAGGATCAAACTGGACAAACCGACCGCGAACCTCACCGCGCTGCTCGTCGACTACGGCGAGGACACCCGCGTGAACTACCTCGGCGCGGGCTCCGGCATCCGGACCCTGACCACCGAGGACTGCCACGGTGAGAGCACGCCCGCCGACGACGCCTGCTACCGGCAGACCGAGGTCACGACGGTCAGCTCACCGGTCAACGTCGTCGCCCGGGGGTGGCTCGACGCCCAGAACCACCGGTCGCTGAGCCGGCCCGAGCCGCTGAGGTCCGGCCGCTACTACACCGTCTCCTGGCAGACGCTCAGCCAGGAGTACCTGCTGAAGAAGGGGCACCGGCTGGCGCTCGTCCTCGCCGGGACGGACGCGGACTACAACTTCGACACGCCCACCGGCGCTCAGGTGACGGTCGACCTGCGCGGCAGCTCCGTCTCCGTCCCGGTCGTCGCGGCCGGGGAGGACGTGGAGACGCTGGTCGCCCCGCCGCGCAGCGCGACCACGTGGCGCGGCCCGTCCGAGGTCAGCCTTCCCGTCCAGGAGCGCAAGCTCTACTGATCCCCTGACACTCCGACCCCTGCCGTGAGGTCCGCCGCCCCCGAGGCGGCGGGCCTCACGCCCGTCACGACGCGACGCTCCCGCCGGGCTCCGAGCAGGTGAGGACGATCGGTCAGCCCTTCGCCGGAGAACGAAGCCGGTGACCGGGCCCGTCAGACGCTCGGAGCCGTGCGGCGGAGATTCCCTAGTGGTTGTCGGTGTCCTTGCTGGGCTGGACGCGCTTGGGCTCCCCCGGCATCTTCGGGTAGTTCGGCGGGTACGGCATGTCGCCGAGGCCGTGGTCCTTCTCGTCGCGGTCGGCCATGTCGAGCAGGGCGTCGAGGGAGAAGGACGCGTCGTCGATCGCGGCGTGCAGGTCGCCCACCTCGGCGAAGCGGGCCGGCATCGTGGCGATGGTGAAGTCGTGCGGGTGGACGTCGGGCAGCTCGTCCCAGGTCACGGGCGCCGACACCGGCGCGTGCGGGGCCGGCCGGACGCTGTAGGCCGACGCGATCGTGCGGTCGCGCGCGTTCTGGTTGAAGTCGATGAAGACCTGCTCGCCCCGCTCCTCCTTCCACCACCGCGTGGTGACCTCGGCGGGGGCACGGCGCTCCACCTCGCGGCCGAAGGCGAGGGCGGCCCGGCGGACCTCGGTGAACGTCCAGCGCGGCTCGATGCGGACGTAGATGTGCACGCCGCCCTTGCCGGACGTCTTGACGTACCCGGTGTAGCCCAGCTCCGACAGCAGGTCGCGGGCCGGGCCGAGCGCCACCCGGACGGCGTCGGAGAAGTCGGTGCCGGGCTGCGGGTCGAGGTCGATGCGCAGCTCGTCCGGATGGTCGACGTCGCCCTTGCGGACGGGCCATGGGTGGAAGGTCAGCGTCCCGAGGTTGGCCGCCCAGGCGATCACGGCGACCTCGGTCGGGCAGACCTCGTCGGCGGAGCGGCCGCTGGGGAAGGCGATCCGGGCGGTCCGCACCCAGTCGGGCGCGCCCTTCGGGATGCGCTTCTGGTAGAAGGCGTCCGACTTGCCCGCGCCCATGCCCGCCTGGCCGCGGGCGTAGTCCTCGCGGGTGGCCATCCTGGCGCCCTCGAAGACCCCGGCGGGCCAGCGTTCCAGCGTCGTCGGGCGGTCGCGGGTGGCGCGCAGGATCCCCTCCCCCACGGCCAGGTAGTACTCAACGAGCTGCCGCTTGGTGTAGCCGTGCTCGGGGAAGTAGACCTTGTCGGGATTGGTCACCTTGACGAGCCGATCCCCGACCGGGATCTCGATGAAGGGCGAGGCCATAACCGCACGTTAACCCACGGGCACGACAGTCCTCCCGCGCACCCGCGCCGGGTACGGTCGAACCCATGGAGAAGATCCGCAAAAGCGAGGACGAGTGGCGGGCCCGGCTCAGCCCGGAGGAGTACCGCGTGCTGCGTGAGGCGGGCACCGAGAAGCCCTTCACCGGCGAGTACACCGACACCAAGACCGTCGGCGTGTACCGGTGCCGCGCGTGCGGGACCGAGCTGTTCCGGTCGGAGACCAAGTTCGAGAGCCACTGCGGCTGGCCGTCGTTCTTCGCGCCTTCCGACTCCGACGCGGTCACGCTGATCGAGGACCGCTCCCTCGGGATGGTCCGCACCGAGGTCCGCTGCGCGGTGTGCGACTCGCACCTCGGGCACGTCTTCCACGGCGAGGGCTACGACACCCCGACCGACGACCGGTACTGCATCAACTCGATCTCGCTCACCCTCGAACCGGCCGAATGACGCAACCTCCCCGGGCCCTGACGCGTCACATCGACGAACGCGGAAGTGACCGCCAGCCCCCCGGGGAGCCGCCGTGGACGAGTTCACCCCCTACGAGACCGCGTTGCTCTGCGGCGGGCCCACGCGCGCCGCGCAGTGCGCCCTGCTCGCCCTCTACGAACGGCGCCGCGTGCGGGTCTCGCGGGGCACGCGCCGCGTGACCGTCGTCGAGCGCGAGGCAGGCGACGGGATCCAGGCCGCGCTTCTCGACGAGGTCCCCGACACCGGCATCCAGCTCGGCCACGTCCTCGACGCGGTCGCCGAATCCGACGAGGTGGCCGCCGTCGCGGGCGGCCTGGTCGGGAGGGGCCTCCTGCGCCGGGGGTTCCGCGGCCGGCTCCGGCCGACGCGCGAGGGCAGGGCGGCCCGGCGGAGGCTCCGCGCGGACGCCGAGTCCGGCACCGCGTCCGGGCCGGGCGCGCTGAAGGGCACCGGGCCGGGGGCGGTGAGACGGCTCGCCGCGCTGGGCACGGCCGCCGTCGAGGACGCCAAGCTCCGCCAGGTCATGGAGATGGACAACCCCAAGCCGCTCGACCTGCCCTACGCCTGGGCCCTGAGCGGGGTCAACCGGAACACCGAGCAGAGCCGCCTGTCCGACACGCAGTACTCGGGCTACTACTACGACTCGAACTCCGGGGGATCCGGCAACTACTAAGGGGTCTCGGGTACCTCGCAGTCGTCCTTGTCGCTCTGCTTGTTGGCCAGGACGACGCTGCCGTTGTCGTCGCTCTTGCCGTGGACGAAGACGCGGGGCTCGTCGTCGCCGCCGTCCCTCAGGAACTGGGTCGTCCACTTGCACAGGTCGATGGCCGGCTCGGAGTTCTCGTCGGCCTCCCCGAGGTCGGTGTAGACGCGCACGAAGCTGCCGCTGCGGCGGACGTCGGTGACGTGCTTGACGACCTTCCTGCCGGGGTCCTTCGTCTCGAAGTACGGCACCGCGTCGGTGATCTCGTCGGGGTCGGCGGCGGCCGCGACGCGCTCGTTCGGGGACGGGACGGTGGCCGTGCGGGCGGCGACGGCGGCGCGGGGCGCGGGCCCCGAGCCGCCGGGCAGCGCCAGGACGGCGACGGCCGCGAGCACCGCGGCCGTCGCGGTCACCGCCCCCGCGACGCCCAGCCGGCGCCTGCGGGACTCGCGGAGGGACGCGAGCAGGCGGTGCAGGCGGGCCGAGAACTCGGACGGCGGCCGGGCGTGCCGTCCGCGGGCGTGCCGGGCGGGAGACTTGGTCACGGACGGCACTTTACTGCCGGCCGCCCCCGCCCCACGCGCGATCCGGAATAGGAACGGCGAGATCCTCGCGGAGGGACGCCGAACCCGGTCAGATTACGGGCGAGCAGGGAGTTTTCCATGGGCCCGCCGGGGCACCGGCGGCGCGTCAGCCGGCGGCCAGGCGGTGGGCGAGCCAGGCGACGGCCTGGGGCTGGCGGTACTCGACCGCGTGGTGGCCGCCGTCGAAGAGCTCGAAGAAGACGTTCTCCTGCGGCACGCCCGCCTGCTCGACGGCGTCGCGGAAGGCCAGCGCGCCGAGGTCCAGGAACCATTCGTCGCGGGTCCCCGCGTCGATCCAGATGGCCCGCATGGACCGCAGCGCCTCGGCGTGCGCGGGCGCCATCCGGACCGGGTCCCACTCCAGCCAGCGCTCCCAGATCCGCGGCCGCAGCGCCCCGGTGACCGGGTCGAAGGGCAGCAGCGGCGTGCCGTCGGCGCCGGGCGAGAAGCAGGCGGACACCCCGAGGATCTCCAGCAGCCGCATGTCCTCCTCCTTGGTGAAGGCGACCCGGGAGCGGAAGTCGTCCCACCAGGAGAGGATGTCGCCGCCGTAGGCGCGCAGATGCCGCGCGGCCCACAGGAAGTGGGGGATGTACTGGGCCTCCGACAGGGCGTCGCCGGAGTGGGTGGCGAACGCGCCGAACAGGTCGGGCCTCAGCATCGAGGTGACCATGGCGCCCAGGCCCCCGCTCGACTTCCCCGCGATGGCGCGGTGGTCGCGGGCGGCGAGCGTCCGGTAGCGGGCGTCCACCCAGGGGACGATCTCCTCGCACAGGTAGGAGTGGTACCGGCCCGTCCCGGCCGAGTCGACGTACTGGCTTCCGCCGTAGGCCGTCCAGGCGTCCACGAACACCATGATCATGGGCGGCGCCGCGCCCCGCGCGAACAGCTCGTCGACGGCGACCGGCACGGGCCTGCGGTAGGCGGTGGGCGCCCTGCTCCAGGCCTCCAGCCTTCCGGTGAAGCCCAGCAGCATGTAGACGGCCGGGTAGCGGCGCCCGGGCTCGTCGTCGTAGCCGGGGGGCGTGTAGACCCACAGCGGCCTGCGGTGCGGGTCTCCCAGCGGGTTGCCGCGAAGCAGTTCGCTGTCGACGGTGTGCTCGTCGAGCCTGCCGGCGAAGTCTTCTGGCCATGGGGACATGCGGCCTCCTGATCTCGGGGCCGCCGAAATTACTACGGAATCATAATATTTGCAATGATAATATTCCGCCGGTGAAGGACACGGCGACGGACTCGATCGACCGGCACATCGCCCACTGGACCAGCGAGCTGCCCGACCTCGACCCCCACATCGAAGGCGCGGTGACCCGCATGCAGGTCCTCGTGCGGTTCCTGCGGCAGGACAAGGAGGCCGGGCTCGCCGAGCACGGCCTCGAAGGGTGGGAGTACGACATCCTGTGGCGGCTGCGCTCGGTCGGGCCGCCCTACCGGGCCGCCCCGACCTGGCTGGCCGAGGCCCTGGGCACCCACCCGGCCACGCTCACCGGCAGGCTGAACCGGCTCGAGAAGGACGGGTACGTCGCGCGCGCGCCCGACCCCGCCGACCGCCGGCGCCTCCTGGTCCATCTGACGGACCAGGGGCACCGGGCCTGGCAGGACACGATCGGAGCGTCGGCGGCCACGGAGCACGCCCTGCTGGGCGTGCTCACGGACGCCGAGCGGGAGCAGCTCGCCGACCTGCTGCGCAGAGTCGTCCTCGCCGTGGAGGACGGCGGGCCGGACCTGATGCCGCCCGCCACCTGACGGGCGGCCGGAACGGCCCGGCGGCGGACGCTAGGCCAGCCCGGCGACCAGCTCGGCGACCGGCTTGCGGCGACCCGTGTAGAAGGGCACCTCCTCGCGGGTGTGCAGGCGCGCCTTCGCCCCCCGCAGGTGCCGCATCAGGTCCACGATGCGGTGCAGCTCGTCGGCCTCGAACGCCAGCATCCACTCGTAGTCGCCGAGCGCGAACGCCGACACCGTGTTGGCCCGGACGTCGGGGTAGTCGCGCGCCATCAGGCCGTGCTCGGAGAGCATCGCGCGGCGCTCGTCGTCCGGCAGCAGGTACCACTCGTACGAGCGGACGAACGGGTACACGCACACGTAGGCGCGGGGCTCCTCGTCGGCGAGGAACGCGGGGATGTGGCTCTTGTTGAACTCCGCCGGGCGGTGCAGCGCCATCTGCGACCACACCGGCTCGCTCGCACGGCCCAGCGCCGTCCGCCGGAACCGCGTGTAGACCTCCTGCAGGTCGTCGGACGTGGGCGCGTGCCACCAGAACATGTAGTCGGCGTCCGCCCGCAGGCCCGCGACGTCGTAGGCGCCGCGCGTGGTGACGTCCTTCTGGGCGGCCTGGTCGAGGAGGTCCTGCACCTCCGCCGCCGCCTGCTCGCCCACGGTCCCCGGCTTCGCGACCCGGAACACCGACCACATGGTGTAGCGGATCACGTTGTTGAGTTCGCGCGCCTTCGGCTTGCCCTGCTGCTCCGTCATGGTCCAACTCCTTCTCGACTGCGCAAATGGTCCAGGACGCGGAGCGCCGCCGCGCGCGCGGAGGCGATGCACGCGGGGATGCCGAGGCCGTCGTAGGCGGCGCCCGCGACGGCCAGCCCCGGCGCTCCGGCGACCGCGGCCCGGACCTTGGCCACGCGGTCGGCGTGGCCCACGTTGTACTGCGGGAGGCCGCCGCCCCACCGGGTCACCCGGCTCTCGACCGGCAGCTCGGTGACGCCGCACGTCGCGGCGAGCTCGGCCATGGCGGTCGCGACGAGCTCCTCGTCGGCCCGCTGGAGCAGGTGCTCCTCGCCGTACCGGCCGATGGAGCAGCGCACCGCGACGACGCCCGGGTCGCGGTCGCGCAGGTGCGGCCACTTCAGCGAGCTGAACGTGACGGCCTTGACCCCCCGGCCGCCGCGGGCCGTGTCGCTCTCCACGTTCGGGACGAGGTAGCCGCTGCCCTCCGGAAGCCGCGGGAACGCGGTGGCCCGGTAGGCGAGCGTGATGATCGCCATACTGGCGTGCTCGATGCCGCCGAGCTCCCGCGCGGCGGCGGGGACGTCCGGCTCCAGCAGGCGGGACGCCGGGGCCGCCGGGACCGCGACCACCACCGCGTCGGCGTCGAGGTACTCGGGGTCGCGGGCGGAGCCGACGGTGAGGCGCCAGCCGTCCTCGCGGCGGCGCAGCTCGCGGACCGTGGCGCCGGTCCTGACCGTCCCGCCCGCCTCGGCGATGTCGGCGGCGACCAGGTGCGGGAGCGTGCCGAGCCCGTCCGGCAGCGTGGCGAACACCGGGCCCGGGTCCTTCGGCGCGGCGTCCCGGATCCCCTGGACGGCGTGGATCAGCGACCGGTGGGACCGCGCGGCGGCGGCGACGGCGGGCAGCGTGGACTCGAAGGACAGCAGCTCGGCCCGTCCCGCGTACACGCCGCCGAGCAGCGGCTCCACGAGCCGGTCGACGACCTCGCCGCCGAGGCGGGCGCCGATGTAGCCGGCGACGGACACGTCCCCGCCGCGCGGCGTCTCCGGCAGCACGAGGTCCAGCGGGACGCGCGCGAGCCCGGCCGGCGACAGCACGTGCGCGGCGGCCAGCGCCTTCAGGTCGGACGGGACGCCCATCACCTGGCCGGACGGGATGGGCCGCAGCGCGCCGCGGCTGAGGATCGCCGAGGAGGTGGTGCCGGGGTTCACGAGGTCGCCGGAGCGGCCGAGGTCGCGCACCAGGTCCAGGCCCTCGGGGCGGCGGGCGAGCATCGACTCGGCGCCCTCGTCCACCGGGATCCCGGCGATCTCGCTGACCCGCAGCTTTCCGCCGATCTGGGAGGCGCCCTCCAGGACGGTCACCCGGACGCCCTCCCGGACGAGCAGGCGCGCGGCGGCGAGGCCCGCGATGCCGCCCCCGACGACAACGGCATGGGACGTGGTCATGCCTCCAGCCTTCCAGACGCCTCGCCGGATCGCGCACCGGGGCGGGCCCGGCGCCGCGCCCGGGCGCCGGATTCTTGTCACGGAGATGACAAGATCTCAAAACCATGCCAGTGAATACTGGCGAACATGATGCCTCGAAAGACCTCCACCCTCCTCACGGCCGCCCTCACGGCGGCGGCGCTCGCGACCGGCGGGCTCGCGTCCCCCGCGTCGGGCGCGGCCCGCGGCGAGTTCACGCCGGTCGCGCTGCCGTTCTTCTGGCCGAACAACAGCCTCTACGACGTGGACGCCGCCTCGGCCGACAGCGTCTGGATCGCCGGGAACCAGGGCGAACTCGTGATCCCCGGACCGATCCCGGGAACCGGGCAGAGCATCCCCGGAAACCCCGTCGTCCGGCGCTGGAAGGACGCCCGCTGGGTCGAGTACGACCTCCAGAACCTGTCCAGCCGCGGCACCATCACCGACGTCGACGCGGCCGGTCCCGAGGACGTGTGGATCACCGGCCCGAAGTACGGCTCCGGCGGCACGGCGCCGGAGCCGTACGCGGCGCGCTTCACCGGCTCGCGGTTCGAGCAGGTGGCGCTGCCGCCCGGCGCCGTCGGCGCGAACCTCCAGGCGAGGGCCGACGGCGTGTGGGTCGCCACCGCCGGCGCCGTCTACCGCCGGACGGGCGACACCTGGATGCGCGTCACCGCGATCCCGGACATGCAGCAGAACGCGTCCTACATCCGGGCGGACGACGACATCTGGTTCCTCGGCACCGTCTCCGCCGCCGACCAGACGCTCACCGCACGCCACTGGGACGGGCACTCCTGGCAGAGCGTCCCGGTGCACGAGCCCGTCCCCGGGACGGGCTTCACCGACATGATCGCCCTCTCCCCCACCGACGCCTGGGCCACCGGCATCAGCTACCGCACCTCCCCGGCCTCGCCCGTCCTGATGCACTGGGACGGCACGGCCTGGACGGGCGTCGCCCCGCCCCCCGGCCTCAACGCGCTCACCCGGATCGTCCGGGGCGGGGACGGGACGCTGTGGGCGATCGGGCACTCGCTCGACGAGCCCGCCAAGCCCGGCCTGCTCCGCTACGACGGTGGGGCCTGGGAGCGCGTCCCGACCACCGCCGTGCCGAACCGGAGCAACGTCTACGCGACCGCGCTCGCCGTCGTCCCCGGCACCGGCGCCCTGTGGACGCTCGGGTCCGTGAACGTCGGCGGGCCGGTCGTCCTCACCGACGGCCCTTGATCACCGGCGGCCCGTGACCGCCGCGTGCCCGCTTCGTTCCCGGATCGCGACCGGCCCCGGGGAACGGTGATCCGCCGCACTCCGTCCAAGCCCCATGCGGATCGTCAGGAGCATCACCTGCGCACTGCTCGTCCTGCCGCTGGCGGCGGGCATGGCCGCGTGCGGAGGCGGTGGCGGCCAGTCCTCCGGAGCGTCGGACGCCGCCCCCCGGGGCGTGGCCACGGCGCCGGCCCTCCCGAGCAGCGGCGCCCAGCGCGCCGAGGGCGTCCCGCAGAGCGGGACCGCCAAAAGGCCGGAGAAGCCCCTGCCCACCGGGCGCGAGGTCGTCCAGACCGCCGACCTGCGGGTGCGGGCGAAGGACGTGGAGGCCGCCGCCGCCAAGGCCAAGCAGCTGGTCGCCGCGGCGGGCGGCTACGTCGAGCGGGAGTCGACGTCGAGCGACCCGGCCCGCTCGGAGATCGCGCTCAAGATCCCGAGTGACCGGTACGCCGAGGTGCTGGGCCGGCTCGGCGCCGACCTCGGCACCAAGCTGTCGCTCGGCCAGCAGGCCGAGGACGTGACCGGCGAGGTGGCCGACGTCGACGCGCGGGTGCGGTCCGCGAAGGCCACGCTGGAGTCGTTCCGCAAGCTGCTCGGCCGGGCGGGCTCCGTCGGCGAGATCATGAGCATCGAGCAGGAGATCTCCGAGCGGGAGGCCGACCTGGAGGCGCTCCAGGCGCGCCAGAAGTCGCTCGCCCACCGCACGCAGTTCGCGACCGTGACCGTGACCCTGGTGAGCAGGACCTCGCCGCCCGAGAGGGACGAGCCCCGCGGCGGCTTCGTCGGCGGGCTGGAGAACGGCTGGCACGCGTTCACCGCGTTCGTCGGCGGCGTCGCCGCCGTGCTGGGCTGGCTGCTGCCGTTCCTCGTCGCGGCGGCCGTGATCGGGCTGCCGGCGCTGGTCCTGCGCCGCCGGAGGCGCGCCCGGTCCGCGGCCCGCGACGCCGACTCCGCACCGGCCCCGGAGCAGACGCCGGAGCCGGAGAACGCGAAGGCCGCCGTCGGCGCGGGCGAGGAGCCCCCGCAGGGGCCGCCGCCCGCCTAGCGCGGGTTCTCGGCGCTCGCCTCGTGGACGAGGTCGGCGAGGCGGGCGAGCACGTCCGGGTCCATGGACGGCAGGACGCCGTGGCCGAGGTTGAAGATGTGCCCCTCGGCGGTGCGGCCGCGGGCCAGCACGTCGCGGGCGCGGCGCTCCACGATCTCCCACGGGGCGAAGAGGACCGCCGGGTCGAGGTTGCCCTGCAGGGCCTTGCCCGGCTCGACGCGGCCGACGGCCTCGTCCAGCGGCACCCGCCAGTCGACGCCGACGACGTCGGCCCCGGCCTCGCCCATCAGGCCGAGCAGCTCGCCCGTCCCGACGCCGAAGTGGATGCGCGGGACGCCGAGCGGCTCGATCTCGGCGAAGATGCGGCGGGCGTGGGGCAGGACGGACTCGCGGTAGTCCTCCGCGGCGACCGCGCCCACCCACGAGTCGAAGACCTGCACGGCGCTCGCGCCGGCCGCGATCTGCACCTTCAGGAAGGCGATCGTGAGGTCGGCCAGCCGCTCCATCAGCCGGTTCCACAGCCGCGGCTCGCCGTACATCATGGCCTTGGTGCGCTCTTGGTTCTTGGACGGGCCGCCCTCGATCAGGTACGAGGCGAGCGTGAACGGGCCCCCCGCGAACCCGATGAGCGGCGTCGCGCCCAGCTCGCCGACCAGGCCCTCCACGCCCTCGGTCACGTACGGGACGTCGTCGGGCGAGAGGGGGCGCAGCACGTCCAGGCCCGCGGCGTCGCGGATGGGATCGGCGATGACCGGGCCGACGCCGGGCTTGATGTCGAGGTCGACGCCGACCGCCCGGAGCGGCACCATGATGTCGCTGTAGAAGATCGCCGCGTCGACCGCGTACCGGCGCACCGGCTGCATCGTGATCTCCACGATCATGTCCGGGCGGGTGCACGACTCCAGCATCGGGACGCCCTCGCGGACCCGCAGGTACTCCGGCAGGGAGCGCCCCGCCTGGCGCATGAACCACACCGGCGTGTGCGGCACCGGACGGCGCCGGCAGGCCAGCAGGAAGGGGCTCTCGGCGAGGCCGCCGTTGTCAGGCGTCCGCGCGGAGTGGTCGTTCGAACGGGCTGCGTCAGCGGTCACGTTGTGATGGTCCCACGAAACGCCGACGGGAGAGCACCGGAGTGGCGCGTGAGGCGCAACGAACTTCCGGACACGCCGAGCGAAGTCCCGCATTCTGTCACCGGCGCGTGCGAACGTGATGCGTGTCATAGCCGAGGGAGGTTCCCCCTTGTACTGCTTCACCTGCGGTGATGAACGGGTGTTCGAGCAGCCGCCGTGCGAGGACGGGCACGGCGAGGAGTGCCCCGAGCGAGCCTGCGCCGACTGCGGCTCGGCCGTCCTGGTCGGCCTGCCGCCCGCCGCCACCGCCCCGGCCCGCCCCCGGGCCTCCGAGACCGCCCGGGCGCGCGGCGACGCCGCCACCGCGCGGGCCGTGGCCTGACCGGCCCGGCCCCCGAGACGAAACCCGTGCCGTGCCTGCCTCCCCTCCACGTCCTCCCGCCGCCCCCCGCGGCGCCGCCCCGCCCCGCCGCCACCGGCCCGAGCCGGGGCCCGGCGACCCGTCCCTCCCCCGCGATCAGGCCGGTCCGCCCATGAACCCACCCGCCTTCCAGCGGGCCGTCGACACGCTGCGCGAGATCCTCGACGGGCCCGCCCTCCGGCCGGAGCTCGACCTGGAGGACATGCCCGCCCCGCAGAGCCTGGCGCCCTACGCGGCGGCCATGTCCGGCAGCGTCTACCGCGACGACGACACCGAGGTCGCCATGGGCCGCCTCATCGTGCTGTACGACCCCGAGGGCCGCTCCGGATGGACGAACGGCTTCCGCGTCGTCGCCTACATCCGCGCCGACCTGGAGCCCGACATCGCCGCCGACGAGCTGATCGGCTCCGTCGCGTGGGACTGGCTGCTGGAGGCCCTGGAGCCCGCCGGCTACGCGGGGGTGTCGGGGACGATCACCCGCGCGGTGTCGGAGAGCTTCGGCGACAAGAGCGACGAGCCCTCCACCACGGAGCTGGAGCTGCGCGCCTCGTGGTCCCCGACGGGCGACGACCTCGCCGGTCACGTGCTGGCCTGGTGCGAGGTGATGTGCACCACGGCGGGGCTTCCGCCCACCGGTGTGACCGCCCTGCCGGACCGGCCGGGCGGCGGGGGCGGCTGAGCGACGTACGGTAGGGGGCGTGAGCACAGCGTCCGAAACCGAGGCGGCGGGGGAGAACACGGAAGAAGTGGGAGTGTCCGAAACGCGCGCCACCGGCCCCGAACGGGGCGCCGGTGCGGAGAAGACGGCGGCGACCCCTCCCGGGAGCGTTCCCGGTCCGGCCGGGCCGGGCCCCGGCCCGGCGGGCGCGGAGGCCGACACCGGTCCCCCTGCCATCCCGCTGCTGGAGCCGCGCGAGGGCGTCCCGCCGGTGCTCACCGCTCCGGCCGACCTGGAACGCGTCATCGCGGCGTTCGCCGCCGGCACCGGTCCCGTCGCGGTCGACGCCGAGCGGGCCTCCGGCTACCGGTACGGTCAGCGCGCCTACCTGATCCAGCTGCGCCGCGCGGGCGCCGGCACCGCGCTGATCGACCCGGTCGCGCTGCCCGACCTGTCCGGGCTCGACGCCGCGCTCGCCGACGCCGAGATGGTGCTGCACGCCGCCAACCAGGACCTCCCGTGCCTGGCCGAGGTCGGCCTCGTCCCGCGCCGGCTGTTCGACACCGAGCTGGCCGGGCGGCTGCTCGGCTACCCCCGGGTGGGGCTCGGCTCCATGGTCGAGAACGTCCTCGGCTTCGTGCTGGAGAAGGGCTACTCGGCGGCCGACTGGTCGACGCGCCCCCTCCCGGAGGACTGGCTGCGCTACGCCGCGCTCGACGTCGAGCTGCTGGTCGAGCTGCGCGACGCGCTCCACGGCGAGCTGGAGGCGGCGGGCAAGCTGGAGTGGGCGCGCGAGGAGTTCGCCGCGATCCTGACCACGCCGCCGAAGCCGCCGCGCCCCGACCCGTGGCGCCGCACGTCCGGCATCCACCGGGTGCGCAACCGGCGGGCGCTCGCCGCCGTCCGCGAGGTCTGGGAGGCGCGCGACAAGATCGCCCGCGAGCGGGACCTGTCCCCCGGCCGGGTGCTGCAGGACGCGGCGATCATCGAGCTGGCGCAGAAGTCGCCGAAGACCCCGGCCGAGCTGCAGGCCCTGCCGACGATGCGGGGCCGCGGCGCCCGCCGGCACCAGTCGGCGTGGCTGCGCGCCGTCGCCCGCGCCCGCGATCTCGGCGAGCGCGGGCTGCCCGAGTCGAACCTGCCCGGCGACGGGCCGCCGCCCGCGCACCGCTGGGCCGACCGCGACCCGGAGGCCGCCAAGCGGCTCACCGCCGCCCGCGCCGTCGTCGCCGCGCTCGCCGACGAGCACTCGATGCCGTCGGAGAACCTCGTGCAGCCCGACTACGTCCGCCGGCTGGCGTGGACGCCCCCCGCGGAGTCGTCGCCGTCCGCGATCGGCGCCGCCCTGCGCGACCTCGGCGCCCGCGGCTGGCAGGTCGAGCTCACCGCGCAGCCGATCGCCAAGGCGTTCCTCCGCCTCGAAAGCAAAGGTGAGCTGTAGGCGGACTTGCACGGGGGCGGCCGCGAGGCACACACTGGCTTAGGTTAGCTTTGCCTAAAACATGTGTGTTGATCCCCCGAGGAGTACGTCGATGCTGCTGGGCAACTTCCTCATCGGCCTGCGTGAGGGGCTCGAGGCCGCCCTGGTCGTGAGCATCCTGATCGCGTACCTGGTGAAGACCGGCAACCGCCGGGCCCTGCTCCCCGTCTGGACGGGCATCGGCGCCGCCGTCGTCCTGGCGTGCGGGTTCGGGATCGCGCTGAGCGCCGCGTCGTCGGAGATGCAGTTCAAGACGCAGGAGCTGTTCGGCGGCGTCCTGTCGATCATCGCGGTGGGGCTGGTCACCTGGATGGTCTTCTGGATGCGCAAGACCGCCCGGTTCATGAAGGCCGAACTGGAGGGCAGGCTGGAGGGCGCGCTCGACGTCGGGCCGGTCGCCCTCGCGGCGGTGGCGTTCCTGGCCGTCGGGCGCGAGGGGCTGGAGACGGCGCTGTTCCTGTGGACCAACATCTCCAACTCCTCCGGCGGGTCCGCCCAGCCGATCACCGGCGCGTTCCTCGGCCTCGCCGTCGCCGTCGCCCTCGGCTACCTGCTCTACCGCGGCGGCCTCAAGATCAACCTCAAGCGGTTCTTCACCTGGACGGGCGCCGCGCTCATCGTCGTCGCCGCCGGCGTCTTCGGCTACGGCTTCCACGACCTGCAGGAGGCGGAGGTGTTCCCCGGCCTGCACGCGGTCGCGCTGGAGCCGCACGCCTTCTTCGCCGAGTTCGGCGGCGCCGGCGACTGGATGCAGACCGTCTTCCAGGGCGTCCTGAACGTCACCCCGCAGATCACGTGGCTTCAGCTGGTCATGTGGGCGGCCTACCTGGTGCCGGTGATGGTGCTGTTCCTGCGCAGCCCGTCGCCGTCCAAGCCCGCCCCGGCCAAGGCCACCGAGCCGGCGCCCACGTCCTGACGCCGCGTCACAGGTCGGGCAGCGGGTCGCGGGGAAGGCTGTCGCGGGCGAAGACCTCGGCGTCGGCCGCGTTGACGACCGGCACGTACTCGTCGTCGAGCTCGAACACCGCGCCCCCGAACTCGAACGACGCCCCGACGCCCGTCTCCACCGGCCCGATCCGGGTGCCGCGCGGGTAGCTGCCCCAGATGCTCTTCGGGGTGCTGCGGCTCAGCGGGCCGGTGGAGATCACGGCGACCTGGTCGCCGGTGACGACGAAGACGAACCCCGCACCGCCGCCGTAGGTCATCGCGGGGAAGATGTAGCGGATCTCCCCGTCGATGCCGAGGAACTCCCTGCAGCGCTCGCGGAGCGGGCGTGGCACCGGCATGGCGGTTGGGGCACCTCCCCCAGGGCGGGTCGACGTCGCCCCAATCATGCACCGATCGGACAGATCGTGACCAGTCTCACGCGGTCGCCAGCGCCGCGGTCGGGGGCAGCCGCGCGGCCCGCGCCGCCGGGTACAGTCCCGCGACCGTCCCGATCACCAGGGTCGCGGCGAGCGCGCCGCCGAGCGCCCACGCCGGCACGACCGGCGGCCACCCCTTCCACAGCGCGAACCCGGCCGTCACCGCCGCGCCGAGCACGACCCCGGCCGCGCCTCCGAACGCCGACAGCAGCAGCGACTCGGCGAGGAACTGGACCCGCACCTGGCCGCGGGTGGCGCCGAGCGACCGGCGCAGCCCGATCTCGCGGCGCCGCTCCAGCACCGAGATCACCATCGTGTTGGCGACCCCGACCCCGCCGACGAGCAGCGCGACGGCGCCGAGCCCGAGCAGCAGCCCGGTGAACGCCCCGGACGCCGCGGCCCGCGCCTCCAGGGCGTCGGAGGGCCGGCTGACCTGGACCTGCTCCGGATGCTCCGGGTCGACCGTCCGGGCCAGGACGTCCCGGACGTCGCCGACCGACGCGTCCGCGGAGCGCTCGTAGATCGTCGTGGGGTGGCCGTCGAAGCCGAGGTACCGGCGGGCGGCGTCCCAGCCGACGAGGGCGGAGCGGTCGATCTCCGGGGCCAGCTCCGCCGGCCGCAGCACGCCGAGGACGACGAACCACCGGCCGCCGATCCAGACCTGGCCGCCCGCCCGGTCCAGGCCGAGCCGCCGCGCCGCCTCCGACCCGAGCACGACGGCGGGACGGCCCCCGGTCGCCGCGTCCAGCGCCCGCCCGCTCGCCGGCGCCACGTCGAGCGTGCCGAGCAGCCCCGCCGTGGCGGCCTGCACGGCGATGCCCTGCGTGACCTCCTCCGGGATCCGGTCGGTGCGGCGGACGGTGGCCTCCACCGACCCTGTCGCGCCGACCGCCGTGACCGTCCCGATCCGCCGCACCATCTCCGGCGCCGTCTCGGGCAGCTGCGCCTTGTCGCCGAACAGCGTGTCGCCCGGCTTCGCCGTCAGCAGGTTCGTGCCCAGCCGGTCGAGCCGCCGGAGCAGGTCCTCCCTGCTGGAGGAGGAGATCCCGATGACGGCGACCATGGTGGCGATCCCGATCGCGATCCCGAGGGCCGACAGCACCGCCCGCGCCGGACGGGCCCGGAGCCCGCCGAGCCCGACGCGCAGCACGTCGCCCGCACCGAGCCGCGCGGGCCTCATCGGCTCACCGTCCCGGCCCGCTCGTCCGCGACGATCAGACCGTCCCGGACCCGCACCCGCCGCGGCGCCCGCGCCGCCACCTCCGCGTCGTGCGTGATGACCGCGACGGTGGTGCCGGCGCGGTTCAGCTCGTCCAGCAGGGCGAGCACCTCGGCGCCCGCGGCGGAGTCGAGGTTGCCGGTCGGCTCGTCGGCGAGCAGCAGGTCGGGCTCGCCCACGACCGCCCTCGCGACCGCGACCCGCTGCTGCTCGCCGCCCGACAGCTGGTGCGGCCGGTGCGCCGTCCGCTCCGCCAGCCCGACCCGTCCGAGCGCCGCCCGCGCCCGCTCCCGCCGCTCCCGCAGCCCGACCCCGCGGTAGAGCAGCCCGTCGGCGACGTTGTCGAGGGCGCTCACCCCCGCGGCGAGGTGGAACTGCTGGAACACGAACCCGATGTGCCGCGCCCGCAGCGCCGACAGCTCCCGGTCCCCGAGCCCCGCGACCTCGTGCCCCGCGACCCGCACGCTCCCCCGCGTCGGCCGGTCCAGCGTCCCGATCATGTGCAGCAGCGTCGACTTCCCCGACCCCGACGGCCCGACGATCGCCACCAGCTCCCCCGGCGCGATCACCAGGTCGACGCCCCGGAGAGCCGCGACGCCGCCCCCGTACTCCTTGACCACCCCGGCCAGCTCCACGATGTCCGCGCCCCTGTCGTTCATTCGGCGGGCACCCCGACCTTCATGCCCTCGCGCAGCCCGTCCCCGGCCACCTCGACCCGCCCGCCGCCGAACGCCCCGGCCCGAACGGGCACCAGGCGCCTGGACCCGTCGACGACCTCGACCCCGAAGCCGCCCTCCCGCAGCGCCAGCAGCGCCTCCACCGGAACCGACAGGACGCCTTCGCGCCGCTCGCTCTCCAACTCGACGCTGACCGGCGCCTCGTCCAGCCGTCCCGTCCCGGCGTCCCCGATCGAGATGTCGACGCCGACCGTGGTCTTCTGGTCCTGCCCCGAACCGGTCGTCCGGGCGACGCTGCCGACCTCGCTGATCGTCCCCTTCACCGACGCCCCGCCGGGGAGCTCCACCGACACCCGGGCCCCCTTCCTGGCGAGATCCTGCTTGTCGGCGTCCAGATCGACGTGCACGACCCGCCTCGTCCCGGCCACCGTCAGGACGGGCTGCCCCTGAGCGATCCGCTTCCCTTCGGGCGCTTTGACCTCCCGCACCCGCAAGGCCCCGTCCGAGAACACGACCTGCTCGGGGTCGACCTGACCGGTCTCCGCCAGCCCCCGGTCGTCCTGCCACTCTTCGACAGCGGCCGTCGTGGCCCCGGTGAACTCCCCGTCCACGGTCATGCCGCCGTACCCGAGAGCCCGCAGGTTCTCTTCGAGCTGCCGGACGTCCTTCCCGGAGACGCCCTCACGCAGCGCCCGGTACATGGGGCGAGCGCCGTACATCAACGTCACGGGCTTGCCCGCCACCGACAGCAGCGTCTCCCCGCGCCGGACGGTCGCACCCTCCTCCGGCGCCCAGGTCACCACCCCGGACGCCCCGATCCACACATCCCGGACATCGGCATAGGTGAGCTTCCCGTCCACCTTCTCGGTGTCCACGAGATCGCCCCGGCTCACCACCGCCGTCGCCAACGGAACCTGCGCCCCCTGCGCCTGGCCCCCGTCCCGGCTCCAGGCAAGGGCGCCGCCGACCACCACCACGACGGCGGCGGCCCCACCCGCGACCGCGACCCGCCTCACTTCCCGACCCCCGGCAGGCTGCCCTTGCACGCCTCCCGCGCCTTCTCTGCCTGCCCCCGGTCGACCTGCCCGGTCGGGAGCTTGATCTGCCCGTCCGGCCCCGGATCCGGGATGTCGACCCCGTGCTCGCGCATGCACTGGGTGAACTTGACGTACTGGTCCCGCACCTTCGGATCCTTGAGGTCGGGCATCTTCCCGCCCGCCTGAAGCCACGACTGGCACTTCTCCAGCGCCGCCTCCAGCTTCGAGCGGTCACCGCCCTTCCCCAGCCGCATCGCGTGCCCGTCCCCACTCCCCGGGTCAGGAACGTCCACCCCGTTGTCCCGCATGCACTGCGCGAACTTCAGTTGAGCGTCCTCCGGAGAGACCGACCTGCTGGGCGAAGCAGAGCCCGAGGCCACCCCACCAGCACTGGCGACCCCGCTCTCTTCCCCGTCGCCCCCACACCCGGCGACACCCAGCACAAGCCCCGCGACAACACCCAGAACCCAAACCCTCATGGCGACCCTCTCCCCGAAGCACCCTGCCCCGGCCAGCCCATAAGAGCCCCCAGAGGGTTAAACCCGCATTAGGCGCCCCCTGTGACCGGGCCGGCGGGGCTCTGAGCCGTCGGCGCAGCGGACCGGCACAGGCGCCTCCTGGACCAGGCCTACGCCGGTGCCGGCTGGCGCGTGCCCGAGCTGCTCGACCAGGCCATGGCGGCCGACGACCTGTGGCTGGACTCGGTCAGCCGGGTGCGGATCGACACCTACACCCTCGCCGCCGAACTCGCCGCGAACCCCGAGGGCGCCTTCGCCCGCTACGAGAGCGCCCACCGAGAGCTGGTCGATCCGAGGCAGGCGAACGTGGCGACGGCCGCCGCGATGATGGTCCCCGCCTCACGCCCCGGCATCACCGCGCGGAACCTCGCGTCGCGCCTGTGGCCCGCCGCCGCGGCCGTCGGCTGGGTCCGGACCAGGCTGACCACGGGCGCGGCGTGACCTGTGGGCCCCATGACGACGTCCGACCCGCTGAGCAGGGCGCAAGGTCGAGACGGGACCGGCCTCAGCGGCTGTTGTGAGTGCCTGGGGGCGGGGCGTGGGTGCGGGCGGCGGCGGACCAGTGGGGGGCGTTCCAGTGGGTGGCTATGGCGGCGGCCTGGGCGAAGTGGGCGGCGGCCTCGTCGTCGCGGCCGAGGAGGAGGGCGAGTTCGCCGAGGGTGTGGGCGACCGGGCGCAGGGCCAGCGAGACGCTCTCCGCGCCGGCCGGGGGGCCGTCGCGGTGGGGCAGCAGGTCCGCGTAGATCTCCTCGGCGGCGTCTCGGTCGTTCAGGGCGACGATCGCCATCGCGCGCAGGCTCGTCAGGAAGGTGAAGAAGAAGTCGGGCCGGATCGGGGGCGGTGACGTGCGGGCCCGGCGTGCCTCGCCGGTGCGGCCGGCGGCGTGGAGGGCGAGCGCGAGCAGGTCGGTGACCATCGGGCCGAGCGCCTCGTGGAGAAGGCGCACGTCGTCCAGGTGGTCGCCGAGCGTGCCCTCGTTCAGCCAGATCACCGCCAGGGCGAGGCCGAGGAAGCCCGCGTGCACCGATCCGGCGCGCTCCATGCGTTCGGTGGCCTCGGTGTAGAGGCGCCGGGCGTCGGTGAACCGGCCCTCGATGAGCACCAGGGTCGCCAGCGCGATCTCGGCGGCGCTGATCGCCTCCGGCATCCGGTAGGCGCGGGCGAGTTCGAGCGCCTCCTCCGTCGCGCGGCGCATGGTCGCCGGGTCGTTGGCCGCGGCGGCGATCGCGGCCTGGTCGAGCAGCCCGGTCACGCGGTAGACGGGCAGGTCGTGCTCGACGCCGATCTCCACCAGTTCGCGGGCGTGCTCCTCCCCGTCGGGGCCGCCGGCCAGGATCACGAGCGCCGCGGCCCGGAGGCGGGGGTCGGTGGCGAGTTCGAGCGCCTCCCCCGCCGCCGCCATGGCCGTCGGGTCGTCCTCGCCCGCCAGCTCGGCGGCGTACGCGGTGAGGAGGCGGGACCGCACGTCGGCGGCGAGGTCGGTCCGCTCGAGCAGGCGGCCGAGGCGGTCCACGACGGGACGGTCGACCGTGCCGTACGTGCGGGCCTGCCAGGGGGTCGGCTCGGTCCAGGCGGTGAACGCGGCGATCACCAGATCGTCGCGGCCGATCGATTCGGCGTACTCCGCGGCCCGCTCGCGCGTGGCCCGCGCCGCGGCGACGGCCCCGGCCCTGACCTGCGCGCGCAGCAGCCTGCCGGACAGGTCGGCGCGCTCGTCCGGTTCGCTGGAGTTGGCGACGGCGTCGGTGAGGAGCGCGACCGCCACGTCGTGGGCGTAGCGCGCCTCGGCCAGCTCGGCGGCCCGGACGCAGTAGCCGACGGCCTTCGGCGATCCCGCCCGCGCGTAGTGGTGGGCGAGCGCCGCGACGTCGCCGGTGCCCTCCAGGGCGGCCGCGATCCGGGCGTGCATCCTGGTGGCCCGCAACCGGGTGACGTCGGCGACCAGTGTGTCCCTGACCAGCGCGTGAACGAACCGGACGCGCCCGGGCCCGGGCTCGTCGAGCAGCCCGGCGATGACGCCCGCGTCCAGGGCGTCCAGCACGCCGTCCTCGTCGGAGTCGGCGGCCCGCACGAGCACGTCCACCGAGCTCTCCCGGCCGGCCACGGCCGCCAGCCGCAACACGGACACGCCGCTCTGCGGGAGGCGCGCGAGCCGGCGCCGCAGCACGTCCCGTACACCGTCGGGTACCTCGGAGAGCGCGACCAGCGCGCCCTCGCCGTTCAGCAGCCGCGCGCTTTCCCGCACGTAGAACGGGTTCCCGCCGGTCCGCTCCGCGATCCCGGCCACGGTCGCGTCGTCGGCCTCGCACTCGGCGCGGACGAGTTCCGCGACGGCGTCGCCTTCCAGTCCGGGCAGGTCAAGCCGGAGCGGCGCGGCGCGGGCGAGGGACCCGAGAGTGTCGGTGAGGCGCTCGCTCTCGTCCGCGCGGTACGCCGCGACGACCAGGATCGGGGCCCGTGCGCCGACGCAACCGCGGAGAAGCTCCAGCGTGGCGGCGTCCGCCCAGTGGAGGTCGTCCAGGACGACGGCTACCGGCCGGTCGGCGGCGACCGCCGCGAGCCAGTTCCACACGGCCCGCCGCAGCCGGAACCGTCCGGCCGCCGCGTCGTCGTCCATCGTCGCGGAGTCGGAGAGCAGCGGCGCCAGGTCGTCCGCGAACTCTCCCGGCGGGACGCTCGACGCCACCGTCCGCAGTGCCTCGACCCACGCCCACGCGGGCGGCGCGCCGTCCACCTCGGGACAGCGCCCGGCGGCCACGAGCCACCCGTCCCGTCCGAGCCGCGCCCCGAAGTGCTCAAGGAGCGTCGACTTGCCGAGACCCGCCTCCCCGGTGACGAGCACGACCCGCGCCCCATCGGCGGTGGCCTCCCCGGCGGCCGCCACCAGCGCCGCGAGCTCGCCCTCACGCCCCACGAACGTTGTCGCGCCGGGCCCGTTCTCCGGAGGCGGCGGCGCGGTCGCCTGGGAACGGGACGCTGGGGCCGGAACAGCCGAGCGGAGGACCTCCGTGCGCTGGGTGAGGATCGCCTCTTCCAAGGTCACCAGGTCCGGGCCGGGGTCGAGGCCCAGCTCGTCGGCGAAGACGGCGCGGGCGCGGCGGAGGGCGGCCAGGGCGTCGGCCTGGCGCCCGCTGCTCCACAGCGCGAGAGCGTGCATGCGCCAACCCTCCTCGCGCAGGGGCTCGTCGCGGGTGAGGCCCTCGGCCTCGGGCACCACCGCCGCGGGGTCGCCAAGCCGCAGCCCCGCGGCGACGCGCAGTTCGCGGGCGACCACCCGCAGCTCGTTCAGCCGGGCGGTCTCGGCCGCGGCCCACGGCTCGTCGGCGACCTCGGCGAACGCGGGTCCGCGCCACAGCGCCAGCGCCTCGTCCAGCCGCGCGCGGGCGTCACGGGGATCGGCGAGCGCGCGGGCCTCGTCGAGCATCTCCTCGAAGCGCCACGCGTCCACCGACCTCGGCGGCAGCCGCAGCGCGTAGCCGGGCGCCGCGCTCACCAGAAGGCGCGCCGGGGCCCGCGGCGGGCGGCCGGGCTCCAGCAGGCGGCGCAGGTTGGAGACGTACGCCTGCAACGACGCCAGGGCGCGGGACGGCGCTTCGCCGCGCCACAGGTCCTCGACCATCCGGTCGACCGGCACGACGTGCCCGCGCGCGGCCAGGAGCAGGGCCAGGACGCCCCGCTGCCGCGGTCCACCGAGAGGAACGGGCTCGCCCCCCGCCTCGGCCGCGAACGAGCCCAGCACCCTGATCAAGACCATGAGGCCACACATCGTACGCGCGGCCGGCGGAGGCGTTCCAAGTCGGCTCCAAGTGCCTTCCAAACGTCCGGGAGCAGCCTTGAGCACGTCGAACAGGACGGATGAAGGGCAGGACAGGATGAGCGTCGACACCCAGGACATGGAGATCGTCCACCGCGCCTTCCGCCGCGAGTCGCGGCTGCTCATGGAGCTCGTCGCGGCGGTCGCCCCGGGTGACACCGCCCGCGCCAAAGTGATCGCCGACCACTTCCGCGACTACCGGCTCGGGCTGAAGAACCACCACGAGGGCGAGGACGAGCTGCTGTGGCCGCCGCTCCTGTCCCGGGTGGATCTGGAGGCGGACGTCGTTCTGCGCATGGAGGCCCAGCACGAGCGCGTCGCCGCCACGATGACCAGGCTGGACGCCGCCGTCCCGGCATGGGAGGCCGCCGCCGGAGCCGACGAGCGCGACACCCTCGTGGCGGCCCTCGCCGAGCACCGCGCGGTCCTGCTCGAACACCTCGACGACGAGGAGGCCACCCTCCTTCCGCTCGCGGCCGAGCACATCACCGAGCAGGAGTGGGCCGCCCTGGGCGACCACCTGGTGGCCCACACGCCCAAGCTCACCCTGCTCACGCTCTTCGGTCTCGTCCTGGAGGACGCGGACCCGGCCGAACGGGCCATCCTCCTCTCCGCCCTCCCCAGACCGGTACGCGGCATCTGGCACGTCATCGGCCGCCCCCGCTACGCCCGCCACATCCGCCGCGTCCGCGCCGCCTGACCAGACCCACGCACCACCCAGCAAGCTCACCGAAGACCCGCAAGGAGAAGAACGATGTCGCTGAAGAACATCAACACCGCCCTGGCCGCCGCCTTCGTCCTCTTCATCCTCTGGTTCGGGACGGAGTTCATCCTGAGCCCGGAGACCACCGCGCCGAGCTTCGGCCTGCCGACCTGGCCGTCCGGCGACGGCGGCGGCTTCCTGATCATCAAGGGGATCCGCGACGTCGTCCTGGCCCTGGTCTTCGGCGTCCTGCTGGTGACGGGCCAGCGCCGGGCGCTGGGCTGGGCGCTGCTGGTGGGGGCCCTCGCCGCGTACGGCGACATGGCCACCGTGCTGGGCCACCACGGCTCCGTGGCCACCGCGCTCGGCGTCCACTGCCTGACCGCGACGCTGATGGTGGTCAACGGCCTGCTGATCATGCGCGAGACCCGCAGGGGCGCGGCCGCTCCGGCGTCGCCCGCCCCGCGGCACGCCTGACCCCGCCGGCCGCGGGTGCGGCCGGCGGC
>NZ_JBEUPA010000076.1:0-37206 GCF_040492065.1 Actinomadura sp. NPDC000929
CCGACGCCGGGGCCACGCCGTCCGGCAGGTCGTCCTGCCCGCCGTGGCCCGGGACGTGGGAGCCGTGCGCCCGCTGGCGCTCGACCGGGCTGATCGGCAGGAGGGTGCGGCGGTCGCGCGGGGTGTGCGCGTCGCGCCTGCGCCCGGCCATGACGTCGTCGAGGCGCTCGCCGATCGCGGTGTAGTCGTCGAAGCCGATCACCGCGTCGGCCTCGGGCAGCGCCTCGGCCAGCTCGCTGCCGTACCGCTCGGCCATGCACCCCGCGGCGACGACCTTGGCGCCGGAGTCGTGCGCGGCCAGCAGCGTGTCGATGGAGTCCTTCTTGGCCGCCTCGATGAACCCGCAGGTGTTGACGACCACCACGTCGGCGCCGTCCGCGCCGTCCGCCAGGTCCCAGCCCGCGTCCTCGATGCGCGCGGCGAGCTCCTCGGAATCGACCTCGTTGCGGGCGCAGCCGAGCGTGATGAGTGAGACCTTGCGGCGAGTGGACATGCCCCTAAGGTAATGGGCCTCCGCTCCGATGCCGACCATCGGCCCGCGGCATCCTCACGGGGCGTCCCGGCGCGCGGCGGGACGCGCGGCCCCGCCGGCTCCGGATCAGGCCGACTCGGGGTCGCCGCGGTCGAAGGTCAGCCGCTGGACGCCCTTGCCCTTGCCGGGCGAGCCGAGGTCCTTGCCGTTGACGGTCAGGTTGACGCTGCCGCCGACGCCGATCACGAGCCGGACCTTCTTCTTGGCGGTGAAGCTCTTCTGGTCGCCCTCACGGATCATGCCGCTGAACAGCGACCTGCCCTGGTCGCCCTGGACGTTCAGCCACGTCGTCCGCTTGGCCTCGACCCGCACCTCGACCTTGGTGCGCGGCGCCTCCGCGACCGGGGCGCTGCTCCTGGGCGGGGCCGGCGCGGCGGACGGGGTGGACGGCGCGGGCGTCCCGGCGACCTGCCGGGCGGTGCGCCGCTCGCCGCCGCCGCCGTGCCCGACCACCTGGACGATCCCGTAGATGACCACGAGCGCGAGGGCGAGTGCCATTCCCGCGCTCCAGTTCGGCGACCGGCGCTCGCGGAACGCGACCGGCTGCTCCGGCTCGAACGCCGACACCGCCGAGACCGGCTGCGGGGCGCCGCCGTGCGCGGCGTCGAACTCGGCGACGAGAGGCTCCGGATCGATGCCGATCACGCGGGAGATGCTGCGGATGTGGCCGCGGGCGTAGAAGTTGCCCCCGCACGCGGAGAAGTCGTCGGCCTCCATGCTGCGGACGACGGTCTCGCGTATGCGCGTCTGGAGGCTCACCTGTGTCACCGAGAGACCGGCCCGCTGACGCTCCTCCGCCAAGGTCTCACCGATGCTCACGCCGGGCCTCCTCTGAGGAGCTCGTGGCCGATCTCGCACGACTGTGAGACCAGTCTAGGAACGGGCCTGCCCGTTCGGCGACAGCCAACACGTTCGAAACTGGGCAAGATTTCGCATCATTCCGCAATGCCCCGGCACCGCGCTCAGCCGCCGCCGCGCAGTTCCGCGAGCACCCCGGGGAGGTCGTCCGGCTTGGCCAGCACGTCCCGCGCCTTGGAGCCCTCGCTGGGCCCGACGATCTCGCGGCTCTCCATCAGGTCCATCAGCCGCCCGGCCTTGGCGAACCCGACGCGCAGCTTGCGCTGCAGCATCGACGTCGACCCGAACTGGGTGGACACGACCAGCTCGATCGCCTGGACGAGCAGGTCCATGTCGTCGCCGATCTCCTCGTCGATCTCCTTCTTCGGCGCGCCGGCCGCGGCGACGTCCTCCCGGTAGCTCGCCTCCATCTGCCCCTTGCAGTGGTCGACGACGCTGTGGATCTCTTTCTCGGAGACGTAGGCGTTCTGGAGGCGCATGGGCTTGCTCGCGCCCATCGGCAGGAACAGGGCGTCGCCCTGCCCGACGAGCTTCTCCGCGCCCGGCTGGTCGAGGATGACGCGGCTGTCGGACAGCGAGGAGGTCGCGAACGCCAGCCGGGACGGCACGTTGGCCTTGATCAACCCCGTCACCACGTCCACCGACGGCCGCTGCGTCGCCAGGACCAGGTGGATCCCGGCGGCGCGGGCGAGCTGGGTGATGCGCACGACCGAGTCCTCCACGTCGCGCGGCGCGACCATCATCAGATCGGCCAGCTCGTCGACGATGACGAGCATGTACGGGTAAGGGGTGTAGACGCGCTCGCTGCCGGGCGGCGGGACCAGCTTGCCCGCCTTCACCGCCTTGTTGAAGTCGTCGATGTGCCGGTACCCCGACGCCGCCAGGTCGTCGTAGCGGCGGTCCATCTCCCCCACCACCCACTCCAGCGCCTCGGCGGCCTTCTTGGGGTTGGTGATGATCGGCGTGATCAGATGCGGGATCCCCTGGTACATCGTCAGCTCGACCCGCTTGGGATCGACCAGGATCATCCGCACCTCATCGGGGGTCGCGCGCATCAGGATCGAGGTGATCAGCCCGTTGATGCACGTCGACTTGCCGGCCCCGGTCGCGCCCGCGATCAGGATGTGCGGCATCTTCGCCAGGTTCGCCACCACCGTGCGCCCCTCGACGTCCTTACCCAGCCCCACGATCATCGGATGATGCTCATTCGTCGCGGCCGGCGAGCGCAGCACGTCACCCAGACTGACGATGTCCTTGTCGGTGTTGGGGATCTCCACCCCGATCGCCGACTTACCGGGAATCGGCGAGATGATGCGCACATCAGCGCTCTTCACCGCGTAGGCGATGTTCTTGGTCAGCGCGGTGACCTTCTCCACCTTCACCGCCGGACCCAGCTCGATCTCATACCGCGTGATCGTCGGCCCCCGCGTGAACCCCGTCACCTGCGCATCGATATCGAACTGCTCCAACACCCCCGTAAGCGCGTTCACCACCGTGTCATTGGCCTTCGTCCGCGGCTTGGACACACTCCCGGGCCGCAACGCCGCCGGATCGGGCAGCACGTAGATCTCGCCGGACGACGACAGCGGGAGCTGCTCGGTGCGGCGCGGGGCCGGCGTCGGGTCGCGCACCTCGTGGTGCTCGGCCTCGCGCTCCTCCCCGGCCAGGGGGTCGGCCGCCGGATCGGGGGCCATGGACTCGCCGGCGACGTGCTCGTCCATCGGATCGTCGGCGGGCGGGGCCGGGGGCGGGACGTGCGCGCCGAACGGGTCGGGCTCGAACAGTTCGTCGGCGAGGTCGCGGCGTGGCCGGTCGGCCTTCTTCGGCTGGTCCTCCAGCAGCGGAGTGTCGTACGGCTTGGAGTGCTCGCCGACCTCCAGCTCGTCGCCGTCCTCGCCCTTGCTCTTGCGGCGCCGCTTCTTCGGCGCGCCCTCCTCCCCGGCCTCGCCCGCGGACGGGCGTTCGGGGCGGCTCTGCAGCGTGGCCATCGCCCACAGGTCGGCGACCCGCTCGGGGACCTTCGCGATCGGCGTCGCGGTGACGACCAGCAGCCCGAACCCGGACAGGAGCAGCAGCAGCGGGACGGCCACCCACCCGCTCAGCGCCGCGTCCAGCGGGGCCGACACGAGCCAGCCGACCACGCCGCCGGCCTCGCGGACGCCCTCCATGTCCTTGGCCGGGGAGGGGACGCCGGCGGCGATGTGCAGGATGCCGAGGACGCCCGCGGCGAGCGCGGTGATGCCGATGACGATGCGGCCGGTGTCCTCGTGGTGCTCGGGGTGGCGCAGCGTCCGCCACGCCAGCAGCGCCAGCAGCACGGGGAGGACCATCGCCATGATGCCGAGACCGCCGCGCACCACCTTTTCCAGCGCGATGGTGACGACGCCGTCGGGCCGGAACCAGGTGACGGAGGCCAGCACGATGGACGAGCCGAGCAGCGCCAGCCCCAGCCCGTCGCGGCGGTGCTCGGGGTCGAGGCCGCGGGCCCCGTTCCCGTAGGCGCGGAACACCGACCCGACCGCGACCGCCGCCAGCAGGTACAGCTTGAACAGGAGCTTGAAGAACCCGAGGACCGCCTGGGGGATCGGGTCGGGCTTCTGCGGGGGGCGCCCACGGCCCGAGCCGCGGCCCCCCTTGGAGTTGCCGCTCGGTCGCTTCCGGGGGGCCGTACCTGCGGGCTTGCGAGCCGCCGTGCCCCCCGCACGCGAGGAGGCTTTCGCGCCTCCAGACGCACGTGTGGCCATGGTTATGAGAGTAACCAAGGACCCTCGCGGTTCCGGGGAGGGAGGGCGGGCGTGTCGGACGGACGGAGGGCCGCCGGCCCCCCGTCCGTCCGAGCCGCCGCTAGACCTCCACGACCACCGGAATGATCATCGGGCGGCGGCGGTAGTTCTCGCTGACCCACTTGCCGACGGTGCGCCGGATCAGCTGGCTGATCTGGTGCACGTCGTTCACGCCGTCGCCTGCGGCGTTCCGCAGCACGTCCTCGATCCGCGCGATGACCTCGTTGAAGTCCTCGTTGACGATGCCGGCGCCGCGGGCGTGCACCTCGGGACCGGCGACGAGCTTGCCGGAGGTGGAGTCGAGGCCGATGACGATGGAGACGAACCCCTCCTCGCCGAGGATGCGCCGGTCCTTCAGGGAGGTCTCGGTGACCTCGCCGACCGACAGGCCGTCCACGTACACGTACCCGGCGGGCACCGCGCCGACGATCTTGGCCTGGCCGTCCACGAGGTCGACGACGACGCCGTCCTCGGCGATGACGATGCCGTCCTCCGGCACGCCGGTGAGCGCGGCGAGCTTGGCGTGCGCCCGCAGGTGCCGCCACTCGCCGTGGATGGGCATGAAGTTCGCCGGCTTGGTCACGTTGAGCACGTACAGCAGCTCGCCGGCCGAGGCGTGCCCGGACACGTGCACGAGCGCGTTGCCCTTGTGGACGATGCGGGCGCCCCACCGGGTGAGGCCGTTGATGACGCGGTTGACCGCGTTCTCGTTGCCCGGGATCAGCGACGACGCGAGCATCACGGTGTCGCGCTCGGTGATGCGGATCGAGTGGTCGCGGTTGGCCATCCGCGACAGCGCCGACATCGGCTCGCCCTGCGACCCGGTGCACACCAGCACGAGCCGGTCGCCGGGGATGTCGTCGATCACCTTCTGCTCGACCATGATGTCGTCGGGGACGTTCAGGTACCCGAGTTCGCGCGCGACGCCCATGTTGCGGACCATGGACCGCCCGACGAAGCAGACCTTGCGGCCGTTGGCGACGGCGGCGTCCAGGACCTGCTGGACGCGGTGGATGTGCGAGGCGAAGCAGGCGACGATGAGCCGCCCCTGCGCGGTGCGGAACACCTCGTCGACGACCGGCCCGATGTTGCGCTCGCTGGTGACGAAGCCGGGCACCTCGGCGTTCGTCGAGTCCGACATCAGCAGGTCGATGCCCTCGGCGCCGAGCCGGGCGAACCCGGGCAGGTCGGTGAGCCGGCCGTCCAGCGGGAGCTGGTCCATCTTGAAGTCGCCGGTGTGCAGGACGAGCCCGGCGGCCGTGCGGACGGCGACGGCGAGCGCGTCCGGGATGGAGTGGTTGACGGCGAGGAACTCGCAGTCGAACGGCCCGAACGAGCGGCGCTCGCCCTCCGCGACCACGTGGGTCACCGGTTTGATGCGGTGCTCGGTGAGCTTGGCCTCGAGCAGCGCCAGCGACAGCCGCGAGCCGACCAGCGGGATGTCGCGGCGCTCGCGCAGCAGGTACGGGACGGCGCCGATGTGGTCCTCGTGGCCGTGCGTGACGATGACGGCCTCGATGTCGTCCAGCCGGTCCCTGACGTACTCGAAGTCGGGCAGTATCAGGTCGACGCCGGGCTGCTCGGTCTCGGGGAAGAGCACGCCGCAGTCGACGATGAGCAGGCGTCCGCCGTACTCGAACACCGTCATGTTGCGGCCGATCTCCCCCAGCCCGCCGAGCGCGACGATCCGCAGACCGTCCTTGGGCGGGGCGGGCGGTTCCGAGAGCTCCGGGTGAGGATGGCTCACCGGGCGACCTCCGGGATGACGACCTCAGGCACTTTGACTCCCCCTATCGTGAGGTCTTCGCGCAGGCGCGCCGCGAACTCCGGCGGGGCCTCCACCAGCGGCGCGCGGAGCGGGCCGCCTCCGGGGAGGCCGAGCAGGTTCAGCGCTGCCTTGACGGCGATGGCGCCCTGCGTACGGGTCATGATGGCGGCGACCACGGGCAGCAGGCGCCGGTGGATCTCCAGCGCCCGCCCGTGCTCGCCGGCGCGGTATGCGTCGATCATCTCATGGAGCTCGGTGCCCACGACATGACCGATCACGCTGACGAACCCCGCCGCCCCCACCGACAGCCACGGCAGGTTGAGGTTGTCGTCACCGGAGTACCAGACGAGGTCGGTCTCGGCCATCACCCTGGACGCGCCGAACAGGTCGCCCTTGGCGTCCTTGACGGCGACGATCCGCGGGTGCTCGGCGAGCTGCACGAGCGTGTCGTTCTGGATCGGCACCCCGGCGCGCCCCGGGATGTCGTACAGCATGGTGGGCAGCGCCGTCGCGTCGGCCACCGCGGTGAAGTGGCGGACGAGGCCCTCCTGCGGGGGCTTGTTGTAGTACGGCGTGACCACGAGCAGGCCGTGCGCGCCCGCGGCCTCGGCCTGCCGGGCGAGTTTCAGGCTGTGCTCGGTGTGGTTGGTCCCGGCACCGGCGACGATCACGGCGCGGTCGCCGACCGCCTCGATGACCGCGCGCAGAAGCGTGCTCTTCTCTTCGTCGCTCGTCGTGGGCGACTCGCCTGTCGTCCCGTTGACGACGAGACCGTCATGGCGCCGCTCGTCGACCAGGTGGGTCGCGAGGCGCGCGGCGCCGTCGTAGTCGACGCCGCCGTCCGGCAGGAACGGGGTGACCATGGCGGTCAGCATCCGTCCGAACGGAGCGTCAGTGGATGTGCTGGGTGCCATGCAACGAACGGTACCGTTCCGGCCGTTCCACTTGGACCCGCAGGTCGAAGCGGAACGGGATAAAACAGGAGGAAGCCGCCGCCACACGCTCGGGGGTACGCGTGGCGGCGGCTCCCACAACCGACATCGTGGCACGCAAATGCCGCGTTACGGGGTCAGTCCGGCCACGTCCCGGACTCGGTTGGATAACGTGACCCAGCGGTCATCTCATGCAGGCGGACGCGGAGCTCCTCGACGTCGTGCGTGCGCACGAGATCGTTCCCCCGGACGGCCCACCATTGCCCGGACCCGCCGCGGCCGATCCGCCACCCGGCGAACTCGGCCGCCAGTTCGCCGATACGGTCGGCGTCGTGCCGCGCGGACTGCTGAGTGCCCATCGGCCCGTCCCCACTTCCCTTTGCCATCCGCCTGTCGAGGCTTGACCTTCCGCACCCTCCACTACCCCCAGGATTGTGCGGGTATCCACCCCTTTTTACCTGGGGATATGCGAGTTTCGGAACGTCGCGGCGGGGGTTTCTCAGCCGCCAAAACTTCCTGTCGCTCGGGGTAGCCAGGTGGCGCGGTAACGTGACCATTCGGCCGGGCTGGTCGTCCAGTCCGCGTACACGCCGACGCCGTACGGGCGCCTGGGCGGACGCTCCAGATCGTCGACTCCGCGCCGGACGCCGCGCAGGGCGACCGTGAGGTCCTCGGCCCACTCCATGAGGGGCCGGTAGGTGGGCACCCCCATGAAGACCGTCGTGCGGTCGCCGATGAGCTCCAGCGTCGTGCGGGTGTGCCGGGCGAAGTGCCACCCGGCGAGGGAGCGCGTGGGCAGCGACACGTCGTAGGTCATGATCGCGGCCTGGTCGGCGCGGTCGGCGACGGCGCGCAGGAAGTCCCGCGTGGGGCGCGGCGGGTAGTGGATCTTCCCCGTGCGCGGGATCAGCGCCTTGTAGACCGGCTGGGCCGCGTCCATGAGGGTCTGCTGCTCCAGCGCCACCGACAGCAGCCTCCCCTTCGACCGCGTCAGCTCGCGGGTGGCGTCCATGAGCGTGAGGAACGCGCGGTCGTCGGGGTAGATGGGCTCGAAGTCGTAGTGGATGCCGTCGAACCCCAGGTCGAGGAGGGCCGCGTCCGTCCCGAGCACCCGGGTCCGCACGGCGGGGTCGTCCAGGTCGATGACGCCCTTGCCGTTCACCATCCGGATCTGCCCCAGGTACGCCTGCGCGCGGACGCCCGGCGCGTACCGGCGCATGGCGGCGAGGAGCTGCCGCGCGTAGCGGTACTTGGCCTCGGGCACGGTGCCGTCCGCCTCGAACGGCCCCGCGTGGAAGAAGACGTCGGTGATGCGGTTCTCTTTCAGCAGCTGCCCGAGTGCCCGGTACTCGGCATCGCTGTGAGACTCCCCCACCCACTGGTGCCGCGCCCAGAGCGCGTTGGCCTCGGTGCCGCGCGCCTCCGGCTCGGGCTGCCACCACACCCAGGCCCCGGCGAGCACCAGGGCGGCGAGGCCGAGCACGTAGGCCGCCGCCCATCCCAGAATCCGACCGATCCGCCCGATGACGCGCATCACGCAATCATGTCGGAGAAGCCGGGCGCCGAGCGCCCGCCGTCCCAGCGGGGACCCAGCCGCGTCCCACGATCCGGCCATAAAACGATCATGGTTGGGGCGTGATCGCGCGCCGCGCGCGGCGGCGGTTGACAACGGGGGAACCTTGTATTCACGAGGCGGCTCGTGGTGTCGGCCCGTTGGTCTCGATGGGGAGCCGCTCGGTCCTTACCGTCCAGCACGGATGGAGGTCAACCGGCATGCGAGTCCCACCGAGGCAGGGTGAGCCCCGCCCCCTGATCAGCACGCGGGCCCTCGTGATCGTCCTTGTGGCGATCGGCGCCGCCGCCCTCACCGCCGCCGCCCCGGATCTGGCGATCCCGATCGGGGTGGGCGTCGCGGTCATCACGCTTCTCGCCCAGATCGTCAAGGACTGACCCCACCCGCGCCGCGCACGCCCGGCGAGGCCTCGGCCGCGCGGGCGTGCGCGACGTCGGGCAGGGTGCGCCGGACGCGGGCGCGCTGGGTGAGGGCCACGCAGACCAGCACGGCCACGGCCGCCAGCGCGGTCGTGGCGTCGACGCGTTCTCCGAGCAGGACGGCCGACCAGAACAGGGTGAGCATGGGCTGGGTCAGCTGGATCTGGCTGGCGCGCGCGATCCCGGCCCGCGCCAGGCCCTCGTACCAGGCGAAGAAGCCGAGGTAGGCGGAGAAGACGGACACGTAGCCGAAGCCGATGACGGCGTGGGCCGTCCAGGCGGGGCGGGTCGTGGCGAGCAGCACCCCGGTGACCGGGACGGTGACGGGGGCCGCCAGGACCAGCGCCCAGGAGATGACGCGCCAGCCCGGCATGTCGCGGGCCAGGCGCGCGCCCTCGGCGTAGCCGGCGGCGCAGGTGAGGAGGGCGGTGAACAGCAGCAGGTCGGCGGGCGTGACGCGGCCCGCCCCGCGGACCAGGGCGAAGCCGGTGACGCAGGCCGCCCCGGCCGCGCTCGCGAACCAGAAGGCGCGGGAGGGGCGCTCCCCCGCGCGCAGGACCCCGAGCACGGCGGTGGCGGCGGGCAGCAGCCCGACGACGACGGCCGAATGGGCGGAGGAGGCGCCGTGGTCGAGCGCGAGCGTGGAGAACAGCGGGAAGCCGAAGATCACTCCGGCCGCGACGACCGCGAAGCTCGCCCACTGGTCGCGGCGGGGCGGACGCGCCCGGACCGATAGCAGTGCGAGGGCGGCGAGGACGCTCGCGGCGGCGGAGCGGCCGATGCCGATCACGTAGGGGTCGAGCCCTTCGAGGCCGAAGACCGTGGTCGGAATGGTGAGGGAGAAGGTCAGGACGCCGAGTGCCGCGAGCCCGAGGCCCGCCCTGGAGGTGCCGGCCGCTACCCGCCCGGGCGCAGTAGCGCTATCTTGAAGCTTCATGAAAGACGATAGCAGTGTGGCGACGCTGGCCGATCGGCTGCGCGCGGAGGTCCGCCGGATGAGCCCCGGCGAGCGCCTCCCGTCGAGCCGCGCGCTGGTCGAGCGGCACCGGGTCAGCCCGGTCACGGTGTCGCGGGCGCTCGGGCTGCTGGCCGCCGAGGGGCTGGTGGTGACGCGCCCGGGCAGCGGGGCCTTCGCCGCGCCGCGGGCCGGGAGCGCCGCGGAGCCGGCCGACTTCGGCTGGCAGGCGGTGACGCTCGGCGACCGATCCGTGGATCCTGCCGGGGTGTCGTGGCTGCTCACCCCGCCGCCGGACGGCGTGGTCGCGCTCAGCGGCGGCTACCTGCACCCGACGCTCCAGCCGGTGCGGGCGCTCGCGACGGCGGCCGCGCGGGCGGCCCGGCGCCCGGACGCCTGGGAGATGCCGCGCCTCGGCGGATCGCCGGAGCTGCGCGCCTGGTTCGCCCGCACGGTCGGCGGCGCCGTCTCCCCCGCCGACGTGCTGATCACGAGCGGGGGCCAGCAGTCGCTGACGACCGTGCTGCGCGCGCTGCTCCCGCCGGGCGCCCCGGTGCTGGTCGAGTCGCCGACGTACCTGGGCGTCCTGGCGGTGGCGCGGGCGAGCGGGCTGCATCCGGTCCCCGTCCCGGTGGACGCGGACGGCGTCCGTCCCGACCTGCTGGCCGAGGCGTTCGCGATGAGCGGGGCGCGGGTCTTCTACACCCAGCCCGCCTTCCACAACCCGACCGGCGCGGTGCTGGCCGCCGAGCGGCGCGAGCGGGTGCTGGACGCGGCGCGCGCTGCGGGCGCGTTCGTGGTGGAGGACGACTTCGCCCGGCACCTCGGCATCGACGCTCCCCCTCCGCCGCTGATCGCGCAGGACGCCGACGGCCGCGTCGTGCACGTCGCGTCCCTCACCAAGGCGACCGCGCCCAGCCTGCGGGTGGCCGCGGTGGCCGCCCGGGGGCCGGTCGCCGAGCGGATCCGCGCGACGCAGCTCGTCGAGGAGTTCTTCCCCGCCAGGCCCCTGCAGGAGACGCTGCTGGAACTGGTCAGCTCGCCCGGATGGCCGCGCCACCTGCGAGCCGTCCGGACCGCCCTGCGCTCGCGCCGCGACGCGCTCCTCACCGCCCTCGCCCGCGACCTGCCGGAGCTGCGGGTGAGCCGCCCGGCGGGCGGGCTGCACCTCTGGGCCCGGCTGCCGGACGGCGTCGACGACACCGCGCTCGCCGAGGCCGCGCTGCGCGCCGGCGTCCTGGTCAACGCGGGGCGGCCGTTCTTCCCCGCCGAGGCGCCCGCCCCCCACCTGCGGCTCAGCTACGGGACGGCGGCATCCGAGGCGGAGCTGGCCGAGGGCGTGCGCCGCCTCGCCTCGGTTCTGCGGTCCTAGGGCCGTTCCGCGGTCATGAGGCGGTGCAGAAGCAGAACTCGTTGCCCTCGGGGTCACGCCAGACCTGGAACGGGCGCCCCGGGTTCCCCATGGGCCCGGCGGCCGGGGTCGCGCCGAGGCTCGCCGCCCGCTCGCCGGCCGAGCGGATGTCCGCGACGTCCAGGTCCAGGTGCAGCCGGTTCTTGACCTTCCTGCCCTCGGGGACGAGCTGGAACGACAGGACCGGCCCGCCCGTCCCGAGGGGTTCCAGGTCGAGCCAGTCGTCGCTCCGCGCCGTCGTCTTCATCCCGAGGAGACCGCCCCAGAAGGCCGCCATGGCGCCGAGGTCGGTGCAGTCGATGACGAGGTTGCCCACCTTGGGGTTCATCGCACGACTCCCGCCGCGCGAACGGACCGCGCCGCGGCGCGGGCGCAGTAGGGAGCGGGAGGCGTGCGCCGCGGCAGGTGCAGCCCGCCGATCCGGTCGCGGACCCAGGCCCGCTTCCGGGCGGCCCGCTCCTGCGCCCGCTCGCGGGCGATGAGCCTCGACTCGACGATGTCGGCGTGCAGTCGGGCGTACTCGCGTTCGGCCCAGGCATGGCGCTGCGCGAGCACCGCGAAGTACGGCAGCTCGTTCATGGTCGTCCTCCCGTTCGATGACACCATCTAAAACGTAATGCCGGTGTCGTGGTTCGCGCAACCATCGAACGCTTTATGGCGGTGTCGGCGCTTGGTAGAGTTCCCATGGACGAGGAGGACGCGATGGGCGGCACCGAGACGGGCGGGAACCCCGCGCCGCCGCCTGCGGACCCGGCGCTGCTGCTGGCGGACTTCGTCAACACGCTCGACGTCGAGTCCGCGACCGACGAGATCACGACGCCCCGCGGGCTCGCCGGATGGCTCGCCGGGCGCGGGCTCATGCCCGAGGGCGCCGGAGCCTCCGACGCCGACGTCCGCACCGCCGTCGCGTTGCGCGAGGGGCTCCGCGAGGCCATGGAGGCCCACCACCGCCCGGACGAGGCCGACATTCCCGACGACCTGGAGGACGTGCTGGCCGCCCTGCCGCTGCGCGTCAGCCTGGCCGGGCCGCGCCCCGCGCTCGTCCCGCTCGACCCGCCCGGCGCCGCCGCGGGCGGCCTGGCCCGGATCGCCGCCGCCGTCATGGACTCGGTCGCCGCCGGCACCTGGCCGCGCCTGAAGACCTGCCAGATCGACACCTGCCGCTGGGCGTTCCTGGACACCTCCAAGAACCGCTCCCGCTCCTGGTGCTCGATGAAGGTCTGCGGCAACCGCGCCAAGACCCGCGCCTACCGGGCACGGCGGCGCGCTCCCGCGTAGCCGCCGCTCGCTAGGGTGGGCCGAGATCCCGGCGAGAGGACGTGAGCACGGCATGGCCGATGTGGGGGTGCGGCCCGCGCGGCGCGCGGACGCGGCCGCCGTCGCCGGCATCCAGGTGCGGGCATGGCGGCACGGGTACCGCGAGCTGCTGCCGGCGGACGTCCTGAGCCAGGTGACCAGCGACGCCGCGGTGGAGCAGTGGCGCGACAGGTGGGCGGAGGCGGCGACGGCGCCGCCGAGCCCGCGGCACCGGCTGCTGGTCGCGGTGGCGTCCGACATCGTCGTGGGCTTCGCCGCGCACGCCCCGGCCGAGGACGCCGACCTCGACCCGGCCGCCGCCGCCGAGCTGATCACCCTGCTGGTCGACCCCCTGCACACGCGGGCCGGGCACGGCAGCCGGCTGCTCGCCGCCACCGCGGACCTGCTCCGCGACGACGGCTTCACCACTCTGGTCTCCTGGGTGTTCGAAGGCGACGAGGTGACGCGGACGTTCCTCGGCTCGGCCGGGTGGGCGCCCGACGGGACGGCCCGGACGCTCGACATGGGCGAGCCCGTCCGGCAGATCCGGCTGCACACCGACATCAGCGACACCGACATCAGCGACACCGACATCGGGGCTCCGCCCGGCGGAACGGGCTCCTAGCCAGGGGTCGGTGAGGCGCACGGGCGATCCGGCCATATCTTGGAGGTCGTGCCCGAGTCCGCTTCCCTGACGCCGCCCCGTGCCTCCGCACCGGCGCCCTCCGGCCGGCATCGCCGGCTCGGCCTGGTCGTGATGAGCCTCGGCGTCTCGCTGGTCGTGGTCGACGCCACGATCGTGGGCGTCCTGATGCCCCGGATCGTCTCCGACCTGGGGCTGTCGACCTCGGGCGCGGAATGGGCGACCTCGGTGTACTCGCTGGTGTTCGCCGCGCTGCTCATCCCGTTCGGACGGGCGGGCGACCTGGCCGGGCGGCGCCGGATGTTCGTGCTCGGGGTGGCGGTGTTCGCGGCGGCGAGCGTCGCCGCCGCGCTGGCCCCCGTCGGCGCGGCCCTGATCGGCGCGCGGGCCCTGCAGGGCGTCGGCGCCTCCATGCTCATGCCGGCGACGCTGTCCACGGTGAACGCGGTGTTCACCGGGCGGGACCGGGCCGTCGCGTTCGGCGTCTGGGGCGCCATGATCAGCGGCATGGCGGCGCTCGGGCCCCTCGCAGGCGGCGCTCTGGCCACCGGCGGCGGCTGGCGGTGGGCGTTCGGGGTCAACCTGCCGCTCTGCGCCGTCCTGATCGCGGGGGCGCTGCGGTTCATGCCCGAGACGCGCTCGCCCGCCCCGGGCGGCGTGCGGCGCGAGATCGACTGGGCGGGCGGCGCGCTGGCCGCCCTCGGCCTCGGCGCGCTGGTCTGGGGGATCATCGAGGGGCAGACGTACGGCTGGTGGACCGCGACGCGCCCGTTCACGGCCGGCCCGCTCCGCTGGCCGGAGACCGCCCTCTCCCCCGTCCCCGTGGTCCTGGCGTCCGGCGCGGTGCTGCTCGCGGCGCTGGTCGTGGTCGAGCGGTCCCGGGCGGCGGCGGGACGGCCGGTGATGCTCGACCTGGCGCTGTTCCGCATCCCCAACTTCCGGCGCGGCAACCTGACCTCGGCGCTGATCAACGTCGGCGAGCTCGGGCTGCTGTTCGTCCTGCCGCTGTTCCTGCTGGGCGTGCACGGCACGAACCCGCTGCAGATCAGCCTGGCGATCCTGCCGCTGGCCGTCGGCGCGTTCGTGTCCGGCGGGGGCGCGGGCAGGCTCGCCGACCGGCGCGGCGCCCACCGGGTCGTGCAGATCGGGATGGTCCTGGAGGTCGCCGCGGTCCTCGGGCTGGCCCTCACGGTCTCCGCGACGACCGGCGGGCTCGGGCTCGCGCCGTGGATGCTGCTGTACGGGCTGGGCCTCGGGCTGACGTCGGCGCAGCTGGCGAACGTCTCGCTCGCGGACGTCCCGCCGGCGCAGTCGGGCCAGGCGTCCGGGACCCAGTCGACGGCCCGGCAGGTCGGCGCGGCGCTCGGCATCGCCGCGATCGGGACGGTGTTCGCGACGAGCCTCGGGCACACGATGGCCGACCGGCTGGCGGGCTCGTCGCTGAGCCCGGAGCGGCGGGCGGCCCTCGCGCACGACCTGCGCCACAGCGCCGGGACCTCCGGACGTGATCTTCACGACACGCCCGGGCTGGCGGCCGAGGCGCACGCCGCGGACGCCAGCCTCGCCGTCGCGACCAGGAACGCGGCCCTGACCACGGCGGCGATCCTCGCCCTCGGGCTCGGGCCCGCGCTGCGGCTGCACCCGAGCACTGATCTTCATCGGGAAGAATCGAAACGCTAGACCCCCCTGTCGTCCCACGAGAACAAGCGGTGACTGTGGCCACGCTCTCCCAATGGGTCGCCGGATCCCGGCCCCGCACCCTGCCCGCGTCCCTCGTCCCGGTCGTCGTCGGCACCGGCGTCGCCGTCGGCGAGGGCGACCCCGTCTGGTGGCGCGGCGTCCTCGCCGCCGTCGTCGCCCTCGTGCTGCAGATCGGGGTGAACTACTCCAACGACTACAGCGACGGCATCCGCGGCACCGACGAGGACCGCGTCGGGCCGCTGCGGCTCGTCGGCTCGAAGGTCGCCAAGCCCAGGCAGGTGCTCGCCGCCGCGCTCGGCTGCTTCCTCGTCGCCGCCGTCGCCGGGCTCGTCCTGGCCGCCGTGACGACGTGGTGGCTGCTGCTCGTCGGCGCGTTCGCGATCCTCGCCGCCTGGTTCTACACGGGCGGCAAGACGCCGTACGGGTACCGCGCCCTGGGCGAGGTCTCGGTCTTCGTCTTCTTCGGCCTCGTCGCCGTCGTCGGCACGACCTACGTCCAGATCGAGGAGCTGCCGTGGGAGGCGTGGGCGGCGGCGGTCCCGATCGGGCTGCTGGCGTGCGGGATGCTCGTCGCCAACAACCTGCGCGACATCCCCACCGACCGGGAGTCGGGCAAGCGGACCCTCGCCGTCGTTCTGGGCGACCGCTGGACCCGGATCCTGTACGCGGCGTGCACCGCGCTGCCGTTCATGTTCGTCCTGGCCCTGGCGGCGCCGCACCCGTGGGCGCTGCTCGCCCTGCTCGCGGCGCCGCTGTCGCTGCCGCCGACGCAGAAGGTGCTGAACGGCGCGACCGGCCCCGCCCTGATCCCGGTGCTCGGCGAGACCGGCCGGCTCCAGATCGCCTACGGAGTGCTGCTGGCGGTCGGCCTGGCGCTCTGACCCGCGGTCAGGGCGCCCTGGTTCTCGGCCAGCAGGAAGGCGCCGGTCAGGCCGGTGACGAGCCCGGCGAGCACGCCGGCGAGGGCGACCAGGCCCGTGGCGGACGCGGAGTCCGTGGCCAGGAAGCCCGGCCGGCCGAGCACCACGAGCAGCCCGTAGAGGGAGGCCGCGAACATGGTGCCGGAGCCGGCCCAGGCGGCGGCGAGCGGCACGACGAACCGGCCCGGGCGGGCCGCACGCCGGACGATCAGCAGCAGCGCGACGGCGGCGGCGGCCGCGAGCAGGCCCTCCGCACCATCGGCCAGTTGCTGGGCCAGGTTCCGGTCGGCGGCCTCGCGCCCGTGGAGCCCCGCCGTCCCTCCGAACGCCCAGTAGAGCTCCATGGCCGCGAAGACAGCGGCCGGAGCGACGGCCACGCGGGCCAGAAGCACCTGCAGCGAGTGCGTCGGCCCCGTGGGGACGTTCCTGGTGCGGATCTCGAACGTCCGCGGCCACCGGTCGCGCGCGTACAGGACGAACGCCGTCAGCAACCCGACGCCCTGCACGGTGAAGCCCGTGTAGACGACGCCGTACACCCAGCCCTGGAGCGCGTTCTCATCGCCCATGAGCGGCTCGGATGAGAAGACCGTCTGCAGGAGCGTCCCGAGCGGGACGGCGAGGACGATCGGCGCGAGCAGGCCCACCGCGATCCAGATCGGCGCCAGCACCAGCCATGCCGGGATCCGGCGGCCCCAGCGGAAGGTGAACGCCGCCGCCACCAGCACGGCGGCCGCGTCCATGGCGAGGGTGATCGCGTTGCCCACGTAGAGCGCGGAGTCCTCGGCCGCGGCGGGGTCGTTCCAGCCGGTCGTGCTGCCCGACAGCCAAGCGATCTTGATGGTGAGGTAGGGGACGCACGCGGCTGCCGTCGCCGCGCAGACGGCCAGGCGGGCCCGCCCGGGGCCGCCGTGCGCGGCGTGCGTCATGCCGGCGGGCCGGTGAACTGGAACGGTCATGGACCGACGATCCACCGGGCCGCCCGCCCCGTGCCTCCCGCCGCGGAGGGAGAACGCGCGCCCCGCTCCCCCGCCGGGGTGAGACGACCGGCTGTGTTTCAGAGTCCCGGCCCACTTCGCTCGCCTGGCGGCTCGCTACGTGACCGGGCCTGGGCGAACGCGGCATCGCGTTCGCGCGGCATGGCCGAGGCCGCTTCGAGACGGGCCTCAGGCCCAGTCGATCTCGGTGCGGCCGGCGTCGACGAGGGCCTTGTTGACGGCGCTGAACGGGCGCGTCCCGAAGAACTTCTTCGCGCTGAGCGGGCTCGGGTGCGCCGACTCGATCACGGTGTGCTGGGGACCGGTGATCAGGCGCGCCTTCTTGCGGGCGTAGGCGCCCCAGAGGACGAACACGACGCGCTCGGTCTTGTCGTTCAGCGCGCGGATCGCGGCGTCGGTGAAGTCCTCCCAGCCCTTGCCCGCGTGCGAGCCCGCCTCCCCGGCCCGGACGGTCAGCACCGCGTTCAGCAGCAGGACCCCCTGGTCGGCCCAGCGGGTCAGGTCGCCGGACACCGGCGCGGGGACGTCGAGGTCGGCCGCCAGCTCCTTGTAGATGTTGCGCAGGGACGGGGGAAGCCGCACGCCCTCGCGCACGCTGAAGCTCAGCCCGTGCGCCTGGCCGGGGCCGTGGTAGGGGTCCTGCCCGAGGATCAGGACGCGGGCGCCGTCGAACGGGCAGTGCCGGAACGCGTTGAACAGGTCCTCGCGCGGCGGGTAGACGGTCTGCCCGGCGTACTCTCCCGCGACGAACGCGCCCAGCGCGGCGGTGCCGATCGGGTCGAGCAGCGGATCGAGCCGCTCGCGCCAGTCGCCGGGCAGCAGTTCCATCAGGTCGAGGGACATCGTCGGGCCTCCGAGAAACGTGATCTCCAGTTGCCCGGAACACTAGTGCCGGCCTCTGACACGCCAGGCCGAATCCAGGGACTCCGAACCCCCCGACCCTAGGATGAGACAAATGCCCGATTCCCCCCATCGGCGGCGCCTTCGCGCGTCCGTGCTGCTCGCGGTGCTCGTCCTGCCCGCCCTCGGCGCGGGCTGCGGCGGCCCCTCCGGACCGGCGACCCTCACCGTCCTCGCGACCAACTCGATGACGGAGGTGCTCGGCGAGGTCGGCGTGGCCTACCAGCAGCAGAACCCGGACGTCAGGCTGCGGTTCGCGTTCGGCGGGATGCCGGAGATCGCCGACCGCCTCGCCGAGCACGAGCCCGCCGACGTCCTGGTGACGGCCGACGGGGCGAGCATGGACGAGGCCGACGAGTACCTGGCCGGGCGCCGCCGCGTCATCGCCCGCGACGGGCTCACGATCGCGGTCGGGCCCGGCAACCCCCACCGGATCCGGGACCTGCGGGACCTGGCGCGGCCGGGTCTGCGGGTGGTCGTCGGCGCCGGGACGGTCCCCGTCGGCCGCTACACCCGGCAGGTCCTCGCCAAGGCGGGCGTGACCGTCCGGTGGAGCAGCGAGGAGATCAGCGCGCGGGCCGTCCTGGACCGGGTCCGCGCCGGCGAGGCCGACGCGGGCGTGGTCTTCGTCACCGACCTGAACTCGGCCGGGATCGCGGCGAGCAGCGTGCCCATCCCGGCGGCCCAGAACGTCACCGCGTCCTTCCCCGCCGCGGTCGTCCGCGACGGCGGCCACGAGGACGCCGCGAGGGCGTTCGTGGCGTGGCTGGTCACCCCCGACGCGCAGCGGCTGTTCACCAAGTACGGCTTCGTCACACCGGCCGCTCAGCAGTGACCCGCGGGGAACGGATGCGAGCCGACTTCCGTTTACCTCCCCGGAGCCCTCCAGGGCTCGGGAACACCTGATCGCCCCGGCCCCCGGGGCGCGTTGTACGGGGAGATGCGACACGTGCCGGACGAGCGACCCGCGCCACAGCCCAACGGGACACCGCGACCGAACGGGACGCCGCCGAACGCCGGCGCGCAGCGCTCCGGCACGGCCGAGCCCGGCAGACGCCAGTCGGTGCCGCCCCGCAGCGACCCCGACCAGCCCTGGCGCGCCGAAGGCGTCCCCGACCGGAGGGAAGGGCGGGCCCGCGGCCTGCGCGGGGGCGGGTGGAAGCCGAACCGCAACAACGCGGTCTTCTGGGCGCTGCTGCTGGCCGTCTTCGGGCTGAGCTACGTCTCGATGCACCTCACCGGCCAGAAGGAGCGGGTGACGGTCCCCTACACGGCGTTCACCCAGCAGGTCGCCGCCGGGAACGTGAAGGACGTCTACACCAAGGGCTACCAGATCCAGGGCCAGCTGAAGAGCAAGCGGCCGGTCCCGGGGCACGCGGAGAAGACCTACTCCTCGTTCCAGACGCTGCGCCCCGCGTTCGCCGACGACAAGATCTACACGGAGATGGTGGCCAAGGGGGTCGAGGTCGAGGCCAAGCCGGTCAACGAGGACCGCGGCCTGCTCGCCAACCTGCTGCTGTCGCTGCTGCCGACCCTGCTGTTCGTCGGCCTGTGGATCGGCGTGATGGTGTGGCTACAGCGCCGCATGACCGGCGGCGGGGGCGGCCTCATGGGCGGCTTCAACCGCTCCCCCAAGCCCGTGGCCGCGGACGCCAAGCGCGCCACGTTCGCCGACGTCGCCGGCATCGACGAGGTCGAGGCGGAGCTCAGCGAGATCGTCGACTTCCTCAAGGACCCCGGCAAGTACCGCCGGATGGGCGCCCGCGCCCCCCGCGGCGTGCTGCTGACCGGCGCGCCCGGCACCGGCAAGACCCTGCTCGCCCGCGCCGTCGCCGGCGAGGCCGACGTCCCCTTCTACTCCGCGGCCGCGTCGGAGTTCATCGAGATGGTCGTCGGCGTCGGCGCCGCCCGCGTCCGCGAGCTGTTCACCGAGGCCCGCAAGACCGCCCCCTCGATCATCTTCATCGACGAGATCGACACCATCGGACGGGCGCGCGGCGGCGGCGCCAGCATGGGCGGCCACGACGAGCGCGAGCAGACCCTCAACCAGATCCTCACCGAGATGGACGGCTTCTCCGGCTCCGAGGGCGTCGTCGTGATCGCCGCGACGAACCGTCCCGACATCCTGGACCCGGCCCTCATGCGCCCCGGCCGGTTCGACCGGCAGGTCGCGGTGTCCCCGCCCGACCTGGAGGGCCGCGTCGCGATCCTCGGCGTGCACACCCGCGAGGTCCCGCTCGCCGCCGACGCCGACATCCTCTCGATCGCCAGGATGACCCCCGGGATGACCGGCGCCGAGCTGGCCAACCTGGTCAACGAGGCCGCCCTGCTCGCCGTCAAGCGCGAGAAGGACGCCGTGGACATGGACGACTTCCAGAGCGCCCTGGAGAAGGTGCAGCTCGGCACCCGGCGCTCGCTGGTCATGCCGTTCGAGGAGCGCCGCCGCACGTCCTACCACGAGTCCGGGCACGGCCTGCTCGGCATGCTGCAGCCGGGCGCCGATCCCGTCCGCAAGATCACGATCGTGCCGCACGGCCGCGCGCTCGGCGTCACCGTCTCCACCCCCGACGACGACCGCTACGCCTACGACGAGCGCTACCTGCGCGGCCGCATCATCGGCGCGCTCGGCGGCATGGCCGCCGAGGAGCTGGTGTTCGGCGTGATCACCACCGGCTCGGAGAGCGACCTGGAGCAGGTCACCAAGATCGCCCGCGGGATGGTGGGCCGCTGGGGCATGTCCCAGAAGATCGGCCCCCTGTCGATCCTCCCCGCGGACGGGTCGGACCCGATGGGCCAGTACGCCGCCCAGGGCACCCTGGACGCCGTCGACCTGGAGGCCCGCCGGATCGTCGACGAGTGCTACGCCGAGGCGTTGGAGACCCTCCGCGCCCACCGCGACAAGCTGGACTCCCTGGCCGCCGCCCTCCTGGAGAACGAGACCCTCGACGAGTCCGCCGCCTACGCCGCCGCCGGCATCGACCGCACCATCCGCGAGGTAGACCTCTCCAAATCCCACCGCTGACCCGCCCCTTCACCCGTGGCGCCCCGAGGTGTTAACCGATTCTGGGTACGCTGACTACACACGGTCTCTAGGCTGATGGGAGCCGAGCGTGATGGAGGAATCACCCAAAGTGAGTGTTCTTGCCACGGTTCACCATCATCGCGAACTCCCCGACACCCCCTACAACCTCTGGATGCGGGACGAGCTCGCCGACGTACTGGATCTCCCCCACGACGGCACCCGTGTCGAGATCGTCGGTGGGGAGATCATCGTGTCGCCAGGGCCCGATATGGCTCACAACTTCATCGTCCAAGACGTGTCGGATGCTTTCGCGGCCGCCCGCGCGGCTGACGCGTCCTACCCGTGGCGCTGCGTCGCCACGCAGGACCTGAACCTAAGCGAGGTGCACGACGGGTACATCCCGGATCTGTGCGTCTTAAACAGGACGACCGCAGCGGAAGGACGGCGCGCGCAACTACGCAAAGCCCTCCCGGAGCATCTGGAACTCGCGCTAGAGGTGACCTCGCCGAGCACCGCGTCCGAAGATCGCCTACCTGGCCGGCGCCGGGCAAGGCCGACCAAGTGGAACGGGTACGCGCGGGTCGGGATCCCGTACTACCTACTGGTCGACCGCGATCCCAGGGAGGCGCGGACGACGCTCTTCAGCTCGCCCGACACCGCGTCGGGCGACTACATGGAGGCGGTGAGCTGGGAGTTCGGCGAGCCGATCAAACTGCCGGAGCCGTTCGGCCTGGAGATCACCACCGACGAGTGGGAGCCCTGGCAGCGCGGGCCGGGCTGAGAGCGGTCTGCTCGCCTCTAAACGGGTCGGGGGAGGCCTATGGGGTTGGGGAACGGCATCTCGTTCGCCAGGGCCTTGGAGGCTGGCTGGAGCCACTCGTACAGGGTGCTGGGGTCGCTCAGGACGGCGTAGGGGGTTGCTGCCAATTCGTCGGTGCGCCGCTCGATTCGTGCTTTCAGGGCGCGTCCGGCTTCTGTCGCCTCTGTCTCGGCCACGAGGCCGCGTTGGGTGAGTGCTTCGGTCGCCTCCGCCCACTCCTCGGGCGACCAGCCGCGGCTTTCATGGAATCGCTCGGCAGGCACCACGCCCAGGGCGGACGCCAGGACGTTCGCTTCCAGGCCGCTCAGGCCCTCGGCGGTGAGAAGGGCCACGTGTCCGTCACCTCGGTGCTCGCGCAAGGACGTGGTCGCCTGCCAGAGCGCCTCTACCGGGTCCTCTGGGACGGGCAGGTCACGGTTGGCCGCGAACAGAGGGCGGCCGGAGCCGTCCGCCGCCATCACGACTTCTTGCAGGAGCGGCGCGGCCTTCAACGCAACGTCCTCGATGCCGGGGAAGGCCCTGCGAAGGGCACGCGCCGCGGCGTCGCTTCGCGCTTGGAGGATGCTCTCAGGGGACGCGAAACTCCACGCGTCGGGGACGGCTCGCCGTACGCGGGACGGGTGGAAGCCGAAGAAGGTCGCCTCGATCGTCCCTGCGGAGACCCGGCCGAGTGGTGCTCCGCGGCTCCCGAAGTAGCCCATCCAGAAGCCCTTGAGGCCGACGTCCTTGTTGGCCGTCCGGCATTCCTCGGCGAAGTACGTCACCGCGTGCAGCGGCTCTATGGCCTTCCACATCTTCCGCGCGAAAGTCGCATCCACCTGGCGAACGCTAGGCGCGCTCCGGTCTGCGCACAAGCCCGGTCACATCCGGGCCGCGGGGTCCGTCAGTGTGATGACCTAGTGGCATAGAGGGGGACGTGATGGACGAGCGCGAGTTTTTGGCCGAGCGGTTCGAGGGGCACCGCACGCATCTGAAGGCCGTCGCCTACCGGATGCTGGGCTCGCTCGCGGAGGCCGACGACGCCGTCCAGGAGGCCTGGCTGAAGCTCAGCCGGTCCGACTCGGACGACATCGAGAACCTGGGCGGCTGGCTCACGACCGTCGTGGGACGGGTGTGCCTGGACATGCTGCGCTCGCGCACGTCCCGTCGCGAGGACCCGCTGGAGGAACGCCTGCCCGACCCGGTCGTCAGCGCCGCCACCTCCCCCGACCCCGAGTACGAGGCGCTTGTGGCCGACTCGGTCGGTCTCGCGCTCCTGGTGGTCCTGCAGTCCCTCACCCCTGCCGAGCGGCTGGCGTTCGTCCTGCACGACACGTTCGGCGTGCCTTTCGAGGAGATCGCGCACATCGTGGGACGCTCACCCGCCGCCGCCCGCCAGCTGGCCAGCCGCGCCCGCCGCCGGGTGCGCGGCACGGCCCCCGATCCCGAACGCGACCCGGCCCGCCAGCGCGCCGTCGTCGACGCCTTCAACGCGGCCGCCAACGGGGGCGACTTCGAGGCGCTCGTCGCGGTCCTCGCCCCGGACGTGGTGCTCCGCGCGGACGTCGGCGCCATCCCCGGCGGCTGGACGCAGGTCGTCGGCGCCGAGAACGTCGCCGGGCAGGCCATCAGGTTCCGCAGGACGACCCCCGGGCAGGTCATGGACGCCCTGGTCAACGGGACCGCCGGGATCGTCTGGTTCGAGGAGGGGCGCCCGCAGTCCGTCCTGGCCTTCACGGTCGTGGAAGGCCGGGTCACCGCGATCGACATCCTGGCCGACCCCGACCGCCTCGCAGCCCTCGACCTCGTCTACTCCGGCTGATCCAGGGTAGCGGGGAGGGCCGAGACGGTGAGGGTCGTCATGCCCTTCAGGGCGGCGAGGACGGTGGGGTGCGGGGCCGCGTGGACGGTCGGGAGGATCGGGTCGTCCGGGTAGGCCAGGGCGTCGGCGGAGGCGGAGAAGCGCACGCCCGGGTCGCGGGGGTCGAGGCGGACCCACAGGTCGTCGACGAGGGCGGCGGCCAGGCCGTGGACGAAGCCGGGGCGCTGCTGGTAGCACAGTCCGGCCTGGACGCCGCCCGCGCGCAGGAGGGCGACGTAGGCGTGGGACTGGGCGAAGCACAGGCCCGTGCGCTGTTCGAGGACGTCGGAGGCCCGCCACGGGACGCGGGTGTCACCGGTGTCCATGGAGTGCGGGATCCGGTCGCGGACATAGTCGAAGGCCGCGCGCGCGTAGGCGATGTCGTCGCCGGTGCGCAGTTCCGCGGCGATCGACTGGACGAGCGGGTGCTCGAAGTCGATCGCCTCGGACGCGGCGAGGTAGTCCCAGGGCTCGGCGTCGAAGTCCATCACAGGCCGAGGAGCGCCTCGATGCCGACCGTGAGGCGTTCGAGCTCGGGGACCTTGCGGACGGCGAGCAGCACCCCGGGCATGAACGACTCGCGGTTCATCGAGTCGTGCCGGATGGTGAACAGCTCGCCGTGGCCGCCGAGGACGACCTCCTGGTGCGCGACGGCGCCGGACATGCGGACGGCGTGCACGCGGACGCCGTCCACGTCGGCGCCGCGGGCGCCCTCGACCCCGGAGGTGGTGGCGTCCGGGGACGGGGCGACGCCCGCCTCGGCGCGGGCGGCGGCGACCAGCTCGGCGGTGCGGTAGGCGGTGCCGGACGGGGCGTCGGCCTTGTTCGGGTGGTGCGTCTCGACGATCTCGACGGACTCGAAGAACGGGGCCGCCTTCTGGGCGAAGTGCATCATCAGCACCGCGCCGATCCCGAAGTTCGGGGCGATGAGCACGTTCCCGGACGACTCCTCGGTCAGCCAGGAGCGGACCGTGTCGAGCCGGGACGGGTCGAAGCCGGTGGTGCCGACGACGGCGTGCAGGCCGCGCTCGACGCACCACCGGAGGTTGTCCATGACCACGCCGGGGTGGGTGAAGTCGACGACGACCTCGGCGGCCGCCAGCGCGTCGAGCGCCTCGCCCTGGTCGACGGCGGCGACGAGCTCCATGTCGTCGGCCCCCTCGACGGCGCGGCACACCTCGGCGCCCATCCGGCCCTGCGCGCCCAGCACCCCGACCTTTGTCACGTGTTCCTCCCGGTTGGCGTCGCCCCGAGCCTATCGTCAGAAGCGCTTGCCCAGCTCGCGCGCCTCGGCGTGCGCGGTCTGGCGCCCGGTCTCGGCGTCGGCGGTGGCGAGGTTCGGGCGGAACTCGGCGGTGCCGATGTCGGTGATCCCCGTCCAGCGGAGCCAGCCCTCCAGGAACGGGGCCTGGTGGTCGCGGCCGAACGCGGGCCCGCGGCCCTCCCCGTAGACGGCGCTGGTGTAGACGACGGCGGCCTTCTTGCCCTTCAGCAGGCCGCTGTAGCCCTTCTCGGGATCGAAGCGGAACACCCAGCCGGGCTGCGAGACCACGTCGATGAACTGCTTGAGGATGTACGGGACGCTGGAGTTCCACATCGGGACGCTGAACAGGTAGCGGTCGTAGGAGTCGTAGCGCTCGAAGACCTCCCGGGCGGCCCGCCACGTGGCGGCCTCCGCGCCGGACGGCTCGTTCCCCGCGAGCACGGTCATCTTGGCGCCGGCTCCGGCGGGGCCGAACGCGGGCAGGCCGGCCTCCCACAGGTCGAGGTGGTCGACGGCGTCGCCGTGGGTCTCGCGGTAGGCGTCGAGGAACGCGTCGGCCAGCGCCAGCGACTCGGACGCGGCGCCCCGCGGGGACGCGGAGATGTGCAGCAGACGGGACATGAGGGTCCTCTCACCAGAAAATACGGACCAAGGTCCGCTTACTCCTCGGAGATTAGCGGACCCTGGTCCGTTTAACAAGTGAGCGGTGCGTCAGGCTCCGAACTCGCGGTCCCCCACCGGGCCGATCACGGTCAGGGCCTGCGGGCCCGCCAGCACGTCGCGGGCGATGGCGCGGACGTCGTCGGGCGTGACGGCCTCGATGCGCGCCAGAACCTCGTCCACCGGCAGCAGCGACTCGTAGACCAGCTCGCTCTTGCCGATGCGGCTCATCCGGGAGCCGGTGTCCTCCAAGCCGAGCACCATGGCGCCGCGCAGCTGGCCCTTGCCGCGCTCCAGCTCCTCGTCGTCCAGACCGTCGGCGGCCTTGGCCAGCTCGTCCCGGCAGATCGACAGGACCTCCTCGGCCTTGGCCGGCTGGCAGCCCGCGTAGACGCCGAACACGCCGGAGTCGGCGTACTGGGCCGTGTAGCTGTAGACGGAGTACGCCAGCCCGCGCTTCTCGCGGATCTCCTGGAAGAGCCGGGACGACATGCCCCCGCCGAGCGCCGCGTTCAGCACGCCGAGCGCGAACCGCCGCTCGTCGGTGCGGGACGTCCCGGCGCCGCCGATGATGATGTGCGCCTGCTCGGTGTCCTTGTCGATCACCACGCTGCGCGGGTCCAGCGGGACGGGCGCGCCGTTCAGCCGCGGCGCGGCGGGCGCGGCGTCGCCGTGCAGGTGCTCGGCGAACGCCGCCGACACCAGCCGGACCGTCTCGTCGTGGTCGATGTTGCCCGCCACCGACACCACCAGGTTCGACGGGACGTAGTGCTGCCGGTAGTAGCCGTGGATCCGGTCCCGGGACAGCGCGTTGATCGACTCCTCGGTGCCGAGGATGGGACGCCCGAGCGGGGTGTCGCCGTACAGCGCCGTGGAGAACTCGTCGTGGATCAGGTCGCCCGGGTCGTCGTCGCGCATGTGGATCTCTTCGAGGATCACGCCGCGCTCGGCCTCGACGTCCTCGGGCCGGTTCAGCGACGCCGCCACCATGTCGGAGACCACGTCCACCGCGAGGGGCAGGTCGGAGTCCAGGACCCGCGCGTAGTAGCAGGTGTACTCCTTGGCGGTGAACGCGTTGAGGTCGCCGCCGACCGCGTCGATCGCCGCGGAGATCTCCAGCGCCGACCGCCGCCGGGTGCCCTTGAACAGCACGTGCTCGAGGTAATGGCTGGCCCCGGCGTCGGCGGGGGCCTCGTCGCGGGAGCCGACCGCCGCCCAGACGCCGAACGCCGCGGAGCGCACGGTCGGCATCGTCTCGGTGATGATCCGCAGCCCGCCGGGCAGGACGGTGCGGCGGACCGCGCCGGCGCCGTCGGAGTGGATCGTGGTGGTGGTGCCGGGCTCCTGCGCCCGCGCCGGCAGGGTCACGTGTGGCTCACATTCCGTCGGGGGAAAGCGGCCGGCCGGCCGGTCCGCAGCCTCATCGCGCTGCGGATCCGGCCGGCCGGTCATGGGTTCTGATCAGGAGTTGCGCTGGCCGGCGTCGTCGTCGGACCCGCGGCGGGTGCGGCGGCGCCGCGGACCGCGCCGGTCGCCGTCGTCGCGGCGCTCGCCGGAGCCGCCGTCACCGGACGCCGGGGCGGAGGCGGGCTCGTCGCCGCCGTCCGTCTCGGCCTTCCCGGCGGCCTCGCGCTCGACCACCTCGACCGGCACCAGCGACAGCTTGCCGCGCTGGTCGATCTCGGTGACCTCGACCTGGATCTTCTCGCCGACGCCCATCACGTCCTCGACGTTCTCGATCCGGGCGCCGCCGTGCAGCTTGCGGATCTGGGAGACGTGCAGCAGGCCGTCCTTGCCGGGCAGCAGCGACACGAACGCGCCGAACGTGGTGGTCTTGACGACGGTCCCGAGGAACCGTTCGCCGACCTCCGGCATGTGCGGGTTGGCGATCGAGTTGATCGCCTGCCGCGCGGCCTCGGCGGACGGCCCGTCGGTGGCGCCGACGTAGATCGTGCCGTCGTCCTCGATCGTGATGTCGGCGCCGGTGTCGTCCTGGATCGAGTTGATCATCTTGCCCTTGGGGCCGATGACCTCGCCGATCTTGTCGACCGGGACCTTGATCGTGATGATCCGCGGCGCGTTCGGGCTCATCTCGGCGGGCGCCTCGATGGCCTCCTGCATCACGTCCAGGATCGCCAGGCGGGCGCCCTTGGCCTGCTTCAGCGCGGCGGCCAGCACCGAGGCCGGGATGCCGTCGAGCTTGGTGTCCAGCTGCAGCGCCGTGATGAGGTCACGGGTGCCGGCGACCTTGAAGTCCATGTCGCCGAACGCGTCCTCGGCGCCGAGGATGTCGGTCAGGGTGACGTACTCGTCGCCCTCGTTGATCAGGCCCATGGCGATGCCCGCCACCATCTGCCGGAGCGGGACGCCCGCGTCCAGCAGCGACATGGTGGACGCGCACACCGAGCCCATCGAGGTGGAGCCGTTGGAGCCGAGCGCCTCCGACACCTGCCGGATGGCGTACGGGAACTCCTCGCGCGAGGGCAGCACCGGGATCAGGGCGCGCTCGGCGAGGGCGCCGTGACCGATCTCGCGGCGCTTCGGGGAGCCGACCCGGCCGGTCTCGCCGGTGGAGTACGGCGGGAAGTTGTAGTTGTGCATGTAGCGCTTGGTGCGCTCGGGGTTCAGCGTGTCGATCGTCTGCTCCATGCGGAGCATGTTGAGCGTCGTCACGCCGAGGATCTGCGTCTCGCCGCGCTCGAACAGCGCCGAGCCGTGCACCCGCGGGATGACGTGCGCCTCGGCGGTCAGCTGGCGGATGTCCTTCAGGCCGCGGCCGTCGATGCGCAGCCCGTCGCGGATCACGCGCTCGCGGACCAGCTTCTTGGTGAGGGCGCGGTAGGCGGCGGAGATCTCCTTCTCGCGCCCCTCGAACTGCTCGGCGAGCTTCTCGGCGGCGGCCGCCTTGATCTCGTCGAGCCGGGACTCGCGCTCCTGCTTGCCGGCGATGGTCAGCGCCTGCGCCAGGTCTCCGCTGACCGCGTCGGTGACGGCGGCGAGCACGTCGTCCTGGTAGTCCAGGAAGATCGGGTACTCGGCGGTCTCCTTGGCGGCGACCTCCGCGAGGTCGCTCTGCGCCTTGCACAGCGCCTTGATGAACGGCTTGGCCGCCTCGAGGCCCTCGGCGACGGTCTCCTCGGTGGGCGCGGTCGCGCCCTCGCCGACGAGCTTGATGGTGTCGCGGGTGGACTCCGCCTCCACCATCATGATCGCGACATCGCCGTCGGCCAGCACGCGGCCGGCCACGACCATGTCGAAGGTCGCGCGCTCCAGCTCGGGGTGGGTCGGGAAGCCGATCCACTGACCGTCGATCAGCGCGACGCGCACGCCGCCGATCGGGCCCGAGAAGGGCAGGCCCGCCAGCTGCGTGGACATCGAGGCGGCGTTGATCGCCACGACGTCGTACAGGTGGTCGGGGTGCAGCGCCATGATCGTCTCGACGACCTGGATCTCGTTGCGCAGGCCCTTGGCGAACGACGGGCGCAGCGGCCGGTCGATCAGCCGGCAGGTCAGGATGGCGTCCTCGGACGGACGCCCCTCGCGGCGGAAGAACGAGCCCGGGATGCGCCCGGCGGCGTACATCCGCTCCTCGACGTCCACGGTCAGCGGGAAGAAGTCCAGGTTGTCCTTGGGCTTCTTGGACGCGGTGGTCGCCGACAGCACCATCGTCTCGTCGTCGAGGTAGGCGACGGCGGAACCGGCCGCCTGCCGGGCCAGCCGGCCGGTCTCGAAGCGGATGGTGCGGGTGCCGAACGTGCCGTTGTCGATCACGGCTTCGGTGGTCTGCGCACCGTCGATGCGCACGGCTTCTGTCACGGGAAACCTCCTCATGGGTTCCTTTTCGGTCCTCGCGGCCGTTTCCCGTTGGCTGTCACGCTGCCGGTCTTCGATCGAAGCACCCGGATCGAGAGCGCCGCCGACGCGGCGGAACGGATCCGGAAGCCACTACCGAGGACCGGCCCGCACCAGCGGTGTCCGCGAGGCTTGTCTGAAATTGGGGTCGGGGCCCGGTGGGCCCGCCGACCGTAAAAGGAAGGGAGTGGCCCGGCGGGCCACTCCCTCACCCTGCTAGCGCCGCAGCCCGAGTCGCTCGATCAGCTGCCGGTAGCGGTTGATGTCCTTGTTCGCGAGGTACTTCAGGAGCCGGCGACGACGGCCGACCAGCAGCAGGAGGCCGCGGCGGCTGTGGTGGTCGTGCTTGTGCTCCTTGAGGTGCTCGGTCAGATCGTTGATACGGCGCGTCAGCAGCGCGACCTGGACCTCCGGGGATCCGGTGTCACCCTCAGTGGTCGCGTACTCGGCGATGATCTGGTTCTTGGTGGCGGTGTCGAGCGACACGTGGCTCCTTCGATGGATTCGTCACCCGCAGATCCAGGCCCGGTGGGCGCACGGGTCCGCATGGTGCGTGTTGAAGAGGGTGGCGGGCCGCATGAGGGTGCAGCCAGCCGCGCCGGGGCCCTTCCCGGCGACTATTCACCGTACCACGGCGTGTTGGCTGCAAGCCCGGCTGTGCTGGCTGCAAGCCCGGCCCGAGGTGCTCGCCTGGCGGCTCGCACCTCGACCGGTCTTGGGGCGAGCGCGACCTCGCTTCGCGAGCTTCCCGGTGGGGGCTCGCCTTCGGCTTCGCCCCCACCGGTCAGGTCGCGCGCTCGCGCGACGATCGAGGCGGTCTGCGTCAGCGCGGCGAGGCGTGAGACGGGCTCAGGAGGTGATCTCGCGGGCTCGGGCCACGTCGCGGTGCATCTCCTCGATCAGCGCTTCGACGGAGTCGAACTTCAACGTGTCGCGGATGCGGGCGGTGAAGTCGACGGCCATGTGCTCGCCGTACAGGTCGAGGTCGTCGCGGTCCAGCGCGTAGGCCTCCACGGTCCGCTCCCCCGCGCCCTCGAAGGTCGGGTTCGTCCCGATGGAGATCGCCGCCGGCCAGCGGAAGGCGGGGTAGCGGTCGGAGTCGCAGACCAGCCAGCCCCCGTAGACGCCGTCCGCCGGGATCTCCGTGTGCGGCAGCGTCTCCAGGTTGGCGGTGGGGAACCCGAGCGCGCGGCCCCGCTGGTGGCCGCGCACGACGACGCCCTCGACGCGGTGCGGGCGGCCGAGCGCGTGCGCCGCCGCCTCGACGTCGCCCGCGTCGAGCCGTCCCCTGATGTAGGTGGACGAGATCGTGTCGCCGTCGGCCACCAGCGGCATGCCCTCGGCCGTGAAGTCGTACTTCTCGCCGAGCTCCCGCAGCAGCGCCACGTCCCCCTTGGCCTTGTGCCCGAACCGGAAGTCCTCGCCGACGATCACGTGGGCGGCGTGCAGCCGGTCGACCAGCACCGACTGGACGAACTCGTCCGGCGGCACCTTCGACAGCTCCAGCGTGAAGGGCACGACCACGACCGCGTCGGTGCCGAGTCCCTCCAGCAGCTCGATGCGGCGCCTGGTCGAGGCGAGCAGCGGGGGGTGCGTGCCGGGCCGGACGACCTCGTCCGGATGCGGGTCGAACGTGATGACCACCGAGCGCAGCCCGCGGCGGCGCGCCTCCTCGGCGGCGGCGCCCACGATCCGCTGGTGGCCGCGGTGCACGCCGTCGAACACCCCGATGGTGATCACCGAACGGCCCCAGTCTGCGGGAACCTCGTCGAGGCCATTCCAGCGCCGCACCATGCTCTCCCTGCGTAGGACGTTCCTGTCAGGTACTTCTTTGCCGTCCTCAAGAGTGCCATGCGGGGGCGGGGTTGGTCGCACCCAGGGGGCGTGGTGTGCGGCACCCGCCCCCTGGCGCATCCAGCGGACGGCGTCAGCCGGACTGGTAGACGACCAGCGACACCGCGATGTACTGCAGGACGTAGGCCGCCAGCGTGCAGGCGTGGAACACCTCGTGGAACCCGAACCAGCTCGGGGACGGGTTGGGGCGGCGCAGCCCGTACACCACTCCCCCGACGCTGTAGCAGATCCCCCCTGCCGCGACCAGGAGGCAGGCGGCCAGGCCCGCCCCGGACAGGAACTGCGGCAGGAACAGCACCGCCACCCAGCCGAGCGCGATGTAGAGGGCGACGTAGAGGGCGCGGGGAGCGCCGATCCAGGTCGTCCGGAACACGACCCCGGCGATGGCCCCGGTCCACACGATGGCGAGGACGGCCACGCGCACGGCGCCGTCCAGCGCCAGCACGGCGAACGGCGTGTACGTCCCCGCGATGATCAGATAGATGTTGGCGTGGTCGAAGCGGCGGAGCACCTCGATCAGCCGGTGCGACTGCTGCCGGTGGTACGTCCCCGAGATCCCGAACAGCATTCCCGACGTCGCCACGTACAGCGCCGACGCCAGCCGCGCCTCCGTACTCGGGCCGAGCGCCACCAGCACGAGCCCCGCGACGAGCACCGCGGGGAACGCGCCGAGGTGCAGCCAGCCGCGCAGTCGCGGCCGGGTGGGGGACGCCACCGGGGGGTCGTCTTTCACCGTGGTCACGGACACCTCCTCACGAACCTACGCCTAAGTAGGTTACGCGACCGTAGGTTGGTGGCGCATCCGTTCCTCCGGTGATGCTCGCCACGGGACGGCACCGCGCTCTCCCCGGGTCAGGAGACGAACACCGCGAGGGACTTGGCGACGGGGCCCCGCTCCTCGACGAGCGCGAGCAGCGTTCCGTCCGGCGCGAAGACGCCCACCGGGCCGGGCCCGAGGCCGACGGCCGGCAGCCGCCCGCCGTGCGCGACCTTGCGGGCGTCGTCGTCGGAGACGTCCCGCCGCGGGAACACCGCCGCGACGGCCTCGGCCATCGGCAGGATCTCCAGCTCCTCGGCGAGCCGGTCGAGCGTGCGCGCCATCGACAGGTCGTAGGGCCCGACGCGGGTGCGGCGCAGCGCGGTCAGATGGCCGCCGCAGCCGAGCGAGGCGCCGAGGTCGCGGGCCAGCGCCCGGATGTAGGTCCCCGACGAGCACGCCACCGAGGCGTCCACGTCGATCAGGCCGCCGTGCCGCCGGACGTCCAGCACCGTGAACTCGTCCACGGTCACCGGGCGCGCGGCGAGCTCCACGTCCTCGCCCTTGCGGGCCATCTTGTAGGCCCGCTCACCGTTCACCTTGATCGCGCTGACCTGCGGCGGGACCTGCTGGATCGTCCCGGTCAGCTCCGCGACGCCGGCCCGCAGCGCCTCCTCGGTGACGGCCTCGGCGGACGCGGTCGCGATGGTCTCGCCCTCCGCGTCGTCGGTGTTGGTCGACTCGCCCAGCCGGATCGTGGCGTCGTAGCCCTTGCGGGTCAGCGCGAGATGCCCGAGCAGGCGGGTGGCCTTCCCGATCCCGAGGACGAGCACTCCCGTCGCCATCGGGTCCAGCGTGCCCGCGTGCCCGACCCGCCGGGTCTTGGCCAGCCGCCGCATCTTTCCCACGACGTCGTGCGACGTCCAGCCGGCGGGCTTGTCCACGATGACGAGTCCCGAATCCATGCTCTTGCTTCACCTCGAAGACGGCGGGCGGACGGAGGACGGCGATTCTAGCCGTCCCCACGCCCTGGCAGGTTCTCGCCAGGGCACGGCTTCGCCCCGGTCAATGGTCGGAGGGCAGCAGGGCGCGCAACCGGTCGAGCGCCTCGTCGACCGGCCCTCCCCAGACGAAGCCCGCCATCTCGCGGTGACCGCCGCCGTCGAGCGCCGCGCACACCTTGCTCAGGTCGACGTGGCCCTTGGAGCGGGCGGAGAAGTACCAGCGGCCGTCGTCGGTCTCCTTGCACACGACGGCGACCTCGGCCTCGTCGGTCCGGCGCAGCTGGTCGATGACGCCTTCGAGCTGCTCGTACGGCAGGCCGCGCCGGTCCGTGCGGGCGATCGCCGTCCAGACCAGGCCGCGGCCGCCCGCGGCGTCGCGTTCCAGCCGGGCCCGCGCCAGCGCGCCCGCGAGGACCTGCAGGTAGTCGAACGGGGCCCGGTCCCACAGCTCCCGGCTGACCGTCTCCGGCCGGACGCCCGCCGTCAGCAGCCGTCCTGCCAGGTCGTGGACCTCGGGTGTCGTGGAGGGGTACTTGAACGAGCCGGTGTCGCTGGCGAGCCCCGCGTACAGGCCCTGGGCGATGTCGCGGTCGAGCGGCACGCCGAGCCTGCGGATCAGCTCCTCGACCAGCACCGCCGTGGCGGCGGCGTCCGGGTCGACCAGCCGCACGCCGCCGAAACCGGTGTTGGACGCGTGGTGGTCGATGACGATCAGAGCGCCGGCCCGGTCGGCGGCGCCCGCGAGCGAGCCGAGCCGGGCCCGGCCCGCCGCGTCCAGCGAGATCATCAGCTTCGGGGCGCGCGGCATCCGGGCCGGGTCGACCAGCATCTCCTGGCCCGGCAGGAACCGCAGGATCGCCGGGACGCCGAACGGCTCCCCGAACGAGGCCAGGCAGCGTTTGCCGCACGAGCGCAGCGCCTGGGCGAGCGCCAGCATCGAGCCGAGCGCGTCGCCGTCGGGGACCACGTGGCAGGCGAGGCAGATCTCGTCGGCCTCGCGGATCAGCTCGACCGCGCGGTCCCAGTCGAGCGCGGCGGGCGCCCCGCCGGACCCGGCCGGAAGGGCGGACCTGGACGGCGCGCCGCGCCCGTCCGCAACACCCATCTCCGACGGACCGCCGGGCGCGGCTTCAGGCGGCACGCCGGGCGCGGGCTCGGGCTCAGGCGGCACGCCGGGCGCGGACATCGCACCGGCCTCGGCATGGCCATCGGATCTGGACGCCACGCCCGACCCAGAGCGCGAACCCGGCCCAGAGCGCGAACCCTGGCCGGGGGGCGAGCCCTGTCCGGACCGGGCACTCTGGTTGCAGAATGCGCCGGGCACGGCGCGTGCCGCGGTCTCGGCCGGGCCGTTCACGATGACGGGCGTCCGGAGCGGCCGTCCTCACCGTCCCGCGCGGCGTCTTGCTCGTCGAAGCCGCCTTCGTCCTCGTCGAGGTCGTCGTCCTCGTCCTCGTCGGAGTCGGGCTCGCGGTAGGGATTGGCGTCCCCCGCGGGGGACGCGCCCTGCGCGGCCCGCGCGACCTCGGCGTCCTTGGCGCGCGCCTGGGCCAGCAGGTCGTCGATGTGCGCCGCGTTCTCCATCAGGGAGTCCATCACGAAGGTGATGCTGGGCGTGTGGCGGACGCCCGTCTTCCTGCCCACCTCCGACCGGATGACGCCCTTGGCGCTCTCCAGAGCGGCGGCCGTCTCGGCGCGCTCGCCGTCCGACCCGTACACCGTGTAGTACACGGTGGCGTCGCGGAGGTCGTTGGTGATGCGGGTGTCCGTCACGGTCACGAAGCCGAGCCGCGGATCCTTGATCCGCCTCTCCAGCATCTCGGCGACGATCTGCTGGATGCGGTCGGCGAGCTTGCGCGCGCGAGCTGCGTCCACCATGATCGCACTCCCTTTCTATGGTCTGAGCGGGAAGGTCGGTTCCCGCTCCTTCATTGTGGGGCGGGACCCGCCCGCGTGCCCGTCAGTCCTCGCTGCTGTACAGGCGCTGCCGGGCGGACAGCAGCTCGATCTCCGGCCGTCCGGCCACGAGCCGCTCGCACTGGTCGAGGACCTCGGTGCAGTTGGCCGCCGTGCCCGACACCACCGCCACTCCGATCTCCGCCCTGCGGTGGAGGTCGTTGTCGCCGGTCTCGGCGACGGCCACCGCCGGGAAGTGCTTGTGCACCTCGGCGATGACGGGACGCAGGACGGACCGCTTCTGCTTCAGCGAGCGGACGTCCCCCAGCAGCAGGTCGAGAGTCAGCGCACCCACGTACACCTGGTCGATCACCTCGAAGTCATCAGAGATGGAACGACGGAGGTCATCCACCGTGTTCCCGGACATGACAGACGCCAGGCTAGAAGATCCGCCTGGCGCTTGGTCACCCATTTAACGATCACATCGTCGGCGTGCCCGGAGGGGCCGCCGGGCCGGCCGCCCGCGCGGCCCCCCGAGGGGCCGCGCGGACCTGCCGTCCGCCTCAGTCGCGGGGCTTCTCCCGCATCTCGAAGCACTCGATGACGTCACCGAGCTTGATGTCGTTGTAACCGACACCGATGCCGCACTCGAAGCCCTCGCGGACCTCGGTCGCGTCCTCCTTGAAGCGGCGCAGCGACGACACCGTGAGGTTGTCGGCGACCACGACGCCGTCGCGGACGAGGCGGGCCTTGGCGTTGCGCTGGATGATCCCCGAGGTGACCATCGAGCCGGCGACGTTGCCGATCCGCGGCACCTTGAAGATCTCGCGGACCTCGGCGGTGCCGAGCTGGGCCTCCTCGAACTCCGGCTTGAGCATGCCCTTGAGGGCCGCCTCGATCTCCTCGATCGCCTGGTAGATGATCGAGTAGTACCGGATGTCGACGCCCTCGCGGTCGGCCAGCTCCTGCGCGTTGCGCTCCGGCCGCACGTTGAAGCCGATGATGACCGCGCCCTCGGACGCCAGCGACAGGTTGACGTCGTCCTGCGTGATCGCGCCGACGCCGCGGCGGATGATCCGCAGGTTGACCTCGTCGCCCACGTCGATCTTGAGGAGGGAGTCCTCCAGCGCCTCGACGGAACCGGACACGTCGCCCTTGAGGATGAGCAGCAGCTCCTGCCGCTCGCCCCGCTCCAGGTCCTTGAACAGCTCTTCCAGCGAGCTGCTCTTACGGCTCTTGAGCAGTTCGGCGTTGCGCTTGCGCGCGACCCGCTTGTCGGCGATCTGCCGGGCGACGCGGTCGTCCTCGACGACCAGGAAGTTGTCGCCCGCGCCGGGCACGGCCGCGAGGCCGAGCACCATCACCGGACGGGACGGGCCCGCCTCCTCGACGCTGTTGCCGTTCTCGTCGAGCATCGCCCGGACGCGGCCGTTGGCCACGCCGCAGACGATCGAGTCGCCGACCCGCAGCGTGCCGCGCTGGACCAGCACGGTCGCCACGGCGCCCCGGCCCTTGTCCAGGTGGGCCTCGATGGCCGAGCCCTGGGCGGGCATGTCGGGGTTGGCCTTCAGGTCGAGCGTGGCGTCGGCGGTCAGGACGATCGCCTCCAGCAGCCCGTCGATGTTGGTCCCCTGCTTGGCGGACACGTCGATGAACTGCGTGTCGCCGCCGAACTCCTCGGCGACCAGGCCGTACTCGGTGAGCTGCGCCCGGACCCGGTTCGGGTCCGCGCCCTCGACGTCGATCTTGTTGACCGCGACGACGATCGGGACCCCGGCCGCGGTGGCGTGGTCGATCGCCTCGGTGGTCTGCGGCTTGACGCCGTCGTCGGCCGCGACCACCAGCACCACCAGGTCGGTGGTGTCGGCACCGCGGGCACGCATGGCGGTGAACGCCTCGTGACCCGGGGTGTCGATGAAGGTGATCTTGCGGTCCTCGCCGTCGACGACGGTCTCGACCTGGTAGGCGCCGATGTGCTGGGTGATGCCGCCGGCCTCGCCCGCCTGCACGTTGGCGTGCCGGACGGCGTCCAGCAGCTTGGTCTTACCGTGGTCGACGTGACCCATGACGGTGACGACCGGCGGACGCGACTGGAGGTTCTCCTCGCCGCCCTCGTCCTCGCCGTACTCGATGTCGAAGGACTCGAGCAGCGCGCGGTCCTCGTCCTCGGGGCTGACGACCTGGACGTCGAAGTCCAGCTCGAGCCCGAGCTCCATCAGGTCGTTGGGGTCGACCGACTGGGTCGCCGTGACCATCTTGCCGAGGTGCATCATGATCGCGACGAGCGACGCCGGATTGGCGCCGATCTTCTCGGCGAAGTCGGTCAGGGACGCGCCCTGCGGCAGCCGGATGGTCTTGCCGTTGCCGCGCGGAGCCGAGACGCCGCCGACGGCGGGCGCCTGCATGTTCTCGAACTCTTGACGACGCGCCCGCTTCGACTTGCGTCCGCGCGCCGGGCGCCCGCCGGGCCGCCCGAAGGCGCCCTGCGTGCCGCCGCGACCGCGACCGCCGCCACCGGGACGGGGGCCGAAGCCGCCGCCACCGGGACGAC